>JACMKO010000086.1 GCA_014380065.1 Leptolyngbya sp. ES-bin-22
CAGCCCATCATTGTTGAAGTTAGTGCCGCGAATGGCAGGAATCCGCTCGATCGCGTTCACCGTTTTGATTTCTGCCAGAGTGAAGTCTTCCGCAAACCAACCCGTCACCGAGGTACCATCCAAAACTTTGGTGGTTCTACGACTTGCAAACTCAGGACGCAGATAAATATCGGTGCTGGTATCGTTCATGTTGATGGTGCCATCGGCATTCAACACGGCTAACATCGGCTCGTGACGGGCGATGAGGATGCCGTCTTTGGTGACGACTAGATCCGGTTCGATGAAGTCAGCACCATCGGCGATCGCTTTCTTATACGAAGCCAGCGTGTGTTCGGGACGTTCGCCACTCGCGCCGCGATGCCCGATGACGATCGGCTGCTTGCCATCCAGCGTGTTGAAGGTCGTGGTTGCAAGCACATCAGGGTTTTGGGGCGATCGCACAAACGGACTCGTAATCTGATCGCGCACCAAATCGCCTGTGCCAGGGAAGTCAGTGAAGTAACCATCCACACCCAGGTTGATGAATTGCTCAAATTCTTTCGCTGGGTTGCCCTGGTAGTTAGAAGCCAGGAAGCGCCCCTCGTTGCGGAAGGTGTAAGGATGCACCAGCAATCCAGCACTGTGAGCATCGGTCACGAGCGATGTGGGAGCCAGCGTGACGCGATCGGCATCGTTGATTACGCCATCGCCATTCAGATCGTCAGCCAGACCATCGTTGTTGGCATCCACATTTTTGACCGAGACGATCATGCGTTTCCAGGGACCAATGCCGTCGGCGTAGGTAGCAATTTCTGCCAAGCCCTGGGCGGTTTGCAAATCGGCATAGGTGCGAGTGTCACCTGCAACCGCAAAATCGTAAGGACGTGCATTCACATCCTCATACAGGAGGGCACCTGTGGTGTAATCCACATCAAAGGCATCCAGCAACTGCACCAGGGGAATGTCGGTTTTGGTGTTGAGTTCCTTTAGATTGCTGACTTCAAAGGACTGGATATAGATACGGCTGGGGTCAGTGAAGCCTGTAGCCTCTAGCGTTGCCAGCAGCGGTTCTTCCAGTGAAAGCCCCAAACTGTCGTGGTAGGTAGGATGCTTGGTTTCGGGGTAGATGCCGATTTTCTTGCCTGTGTCTTTCTCGACTTGCTGCACCAACTCGATCACTTCTTGCAGCGTCGGAATCTCAAAGACACCGTTGAATGCCTGTGTGCGAAACGCTTGAGGCATGATCGCCCGGATAGTTTTGATTTCTGCCAGGGTAAAGTCAGAGGCAAAAAACTCGTTCTCGTAGAGTACGCCGTCAATCGTGCCACTGCGCTTGCGATCGGCAAATTCGGGACGACTGGCAACGTCGGTAGTACCACCCAAAATGGGTTCGTGACGAGCAATTAACACGCCATCTTTGGTGGCAACGAGGTCAGGTTCAATGAAGTCTGCGCCTCGCTCGATCGCCAGTTTGTACGCTTCCAACGTATGCTCTGGCAGTTCGCCACTGGCACCGCGATGACCGATGACGATCGGAGGCTTGCCACCCAGCGTGTTGAGGTTAACGATGTTAGGTGTTGCAATGGGCGCATCCAGCAGTTTGCCCGTTGCGTCAAAGTGAAGCAAAAAGGGGCCAAATTCTTCGCCAACCCAAAGCGTCCCGTCTTTGGCAAGGACAAACGATTCAATATCGAAGTCGGCACCCGTGAGGAGACGATCGCCCGTTTTTTCGTTCGTAATGGCAAATGGCACCTTTTTGTCGGGGTCGCGCAGTTGAATGAAGTTCCCAACGCTCACGCTGCCGTTACCAGAGGCTTCTGCCCCCTGCAAACTGGGATCAACTTTATAGATTCGTAGTAGAAAATCAGCGCTATTGCCTTTGGCACCAAAGCCATTGTCTGCCAGGAACCAGAAGTTGTTATTGTCAGCAAACTGCACGCCGCTGAAGCCCTGTACAGGTTGACCGGGGAAGGGACCTGTGCGTCCATTAGCAGCGATACCGCCGTTTCCGGCTGCGGGACCGTCAGCAAAGGTATCGGCTGGGAGCGAGGCAAAGCCTTTGAGTATTGTGTCAGCCATAGTTCCTTAAAGAAGATGAAGGGTAGATGTGCGGGTGGTCAAAGTGCGGAGTCGTAGATGGATGAAACAGCAGATGTACGGAACAGTAGATGTGCTAATGAAACGGGATTGAACGCTTTTCCCTACCAGCCCTTCTGCCACTCAGATCTGGACTGTTTCTGTCCGTCCACAGAAGGGTAGGAGATTTTTACCACTCTCATAAATCCCACAGAGACTTTAAGACCCGTCTAACGCACCGTTAAAAAGCCAGTAATTCTACTGAATGCCGAATGTGTAGGTTTGATGAACCGTTGCTGTAAAGCTTGACTGATCACCGTTGCAAATGTACGTCTCGCAGTCGTCACACAATGGAGTAAAGCTCATTACGCTACAGTTGGATGGCAAGTTTCTTTCAACTCATCCTTTTCAGTTGGCTCTACTCTATGACTGGCTCGATCGCACCCAAAATCAAACCTGATCGCCCCATACGAAAACGTGTACGGGAAACCGACTGGCGCTTATTTATGCGCTTGGCAGAGTACGGGCTGCGAGATAAGCGCCTACTGGCGTGGTCGTTTGTGCTGTTGGTGCCCACCGCGATCGCAGGAGCCATGCAGCCAATTCTCATTGGCGAAGCGATTTCCCTCATCCGTCAAGAGCCAACCACATGGACGTTTCTGCGACAGATGTCCTTGACTGACGGCATCAATCTGCTCGCAGGCTTACTGCTGCTGACGCTGATTCTGCGCACGATTTTTGATGCGCGACAGGGCTTTCTTGTACAGAAAATGGGGCAGCGCATCACAGCAGACATTCGTGCCGATTTGTTTCACCACGTCACGTTGCTGGCAATGCGTTTTTTCGATCGCACACCCGTCGGACGCTTGATTACCCGGTTGACCAGCGATGTCGAAGCATTAGGCGATGTGTTTTCAACAGGCGCGATCGGCATTTTGGGCGATTTGTTCTCGATCATCGTGATTGCGATCGCCATGTTTCTTTTGCAGTGGCAGTTGGCAACATTGCTAACGGCAATGTTGATTCCAGCCACCGCGCTCATCATTTACTTTCAACAGCAGTACCGCAAAGCCAACTACAAAGCGCGCGAAGAACTATCGACGCTCAACTCTGTGCTGCAAGAAAATATTGTGGGCATTGGGGTTGTGCAACTGTTTCGTCGCGAAGCCTTTAACGCCGACCTGTTTCGCACCATTAACAAGCGCTACATCAAAGAAGTAGACATCACCATCTTTCACGATTCAGCCATCTCTGCCACGTTGGAGTGGATCTCGCTGGCAGCGATCGCCGCAGTACTGTGGCTCGGCGGCTGGTTCATTGTGGGTAAGACGCTCAATTTAGGGCAACTCTCAACCTTCATCCTGTTTTCCCAACGCCTGTTTGACCCGCTCCGCCAGTTTGCCGAAAAATTTACCGCCATTCAGGCAGGCTTTACGGCAGTGGAACGGGTGAGCGATGTTTTCAATGAGCCGATCGACATACGCGACCCCGAACATCCCAAAACGCTGGACAGCAGCCCCGATGCCACCACAGGCGAAATTCGCTTCGAGCACGTCTCGTTTGCCTACAAGGAAGGTGAATACGTCCTGCGAGACCTCAATTTTACCATTCGCCCCGGTGAAAAAGTGGCGCTCGTGGGACCGACAGGCGCGGGCAAAAGCTCCATCATTCGGCTGCTAAGCCGTTTGTATGAGACAACCGAGGGCTGTATTTTGGTGGATGGCGTGAATATCCGCGATCTACCCCAAACGGAACTACGCCGACACATGGGCGTGATTCTACAAGATGGTTTCGTGTTTGCAGGCGATGTGAAAAGCAACATCACGCTCGGCGAGACCTATCCCTTCGCGGCGATTCAATCGGCGGCTGAACGCACTAATGTTTCCGCACTCATTGAGCAATTACCTCAAGGCTACGATACGCCTCTCCGGGAACGCGGCACCAACCTTTCGGGCGGACAAAAGCAACTGCTAGCCTTTGCCCGTGCCGCCATCCGCGAACCCCGCATTCTGGTACTAGACGAAGCCACCGCTAGTTTAGATGTTGGCACGGAAGCACTGATTCAAGAAGCGTTAGACCATTTATTGGCAAACCGCACGGCAATTATCATTGCCCACCGTTTGTCCACTATTCGCAACTGCGATCGCATCCTCGTTCTCAAGCGCGGTCAACTCGTTGAGTCCGGTAGCCATGAAGAATTGCTCAGTCAGGGCGGGCTTTATGCCAGCCTCTATCAGTTGCAAATGCTAGAAACATAGATCGTAGTTGTTGCGGCGGGCGAATTTATTGGGTCTTTTGGGGCGGATTTTGGGTGTGACTTAGGTGCAAGTGTACGCAGGTCTAATCTCTTGCATGATGCATTCCCGCACACTCATGTGTTTTTCCTGGCTGAAACTCACTCTCCATCGCTTCTGGCGGAGCATACCGACACCTATGCAGAGATCCTTTCGCTTGACTGAGCGCTTTTGCGTACATTTTTATGTCTGAACCTAGCATGAGGTGTTCCGTTAGACAGACAGTCACTTAGGTATATCCCTCCCGCGTTAGAGGGAAGGTTGCTTTCAGCTTCCTAAACTCAATCTAGCAAAAGGTTTTAAACCGATTGATTTTATAGAAGCTACGTCAACGATCGAACGCTGAGAAAACTGCGATGGAGTGATCGCGACTCATTTTCACTTTCAGCAGCGCCAATAAAACAGTACTAAAAGGATACTTGATGATTAAAGCCATTGGGTATGCGGCTCAAGAGGCAACGGCACCACCCAAACCGCTGGAGTTCGATCGCAACGAACACGGTGCCCACGAAGTGCAAATCGATAGTCTGTACTGCGGTGCCTCTGATCCACGTTTGATGTGGACAGATCCGATGTCGATCGCCACCGATGGTTACCTCTACATTACGGCGAATCAGCTACACCGCCAGGCGAAATACCAACAGGGAAAAGACCTGCGCCAAAAGCCTTACATGCTGTTTCGCGTTCGCCTTGATGCTCAACCAGTGCTACTGCGCTAAACCCACCGCTTAAACCATCACCACACGAAGGCTCGCCATGAAACCGATCAAAGTTGAAAAGACATTAACCATCAATAAACCCGCAGCGGAGCTTTATCACTTCTGGCACGATTTCGAGAACCTGCCACGCTTTATGAAGCATCTCAAAGCCGTAAATGTGTTTGATGGGAAACGATCGCATTGGACAACAAGCGGACCTTTAGATAGCACCGTCGAATGGGATGCCGAGATTACCGACGATCGCGAAAATGAATTGATTTCCTGGCGATCAATTCAGGATGCAGACGTTGATAACTCTGGTTCCATAAGCTTTAAGCCAGCGTCCCGCGACAGCGGCACCGAAGTCAAAGTCATCACGGCATATAACCCGCCTGGTGGAGCGATCGGAGATGCCATTGCCAAGCTCTTTGGTGAATCGCCCGAACAGCAGCTCGGTGATGATCTCCGTCGGTTCAAAATGCTGATGGAAACGGGCGAAATCGCCACGACTGAAGGTCAAGCCAAAGGGCACAACTGATCACATTACAACTAGCCATTAGATCACTAAACGAGGAAAAACAATGAAGGCAGTTTGCTGGCAAGGTACTCACAAGGTAGAGGTTGAAACCGTACCTGATCCTAAAATTATCAATCCGCGTGATGCGATCGTCAAAATCACATCGACAGCCATCTGTGGCTCTGATTTGCATTTGTATAACGGTTTCAACCCGACGATGAAACCAGGCGATATTCTGGGTCATGAATTCATGGGAGAAATTGTTGAGTTGGGTAGTGGGGTCAAGACTGGGAATCCACGCAACAATGGTGAACCGCTTGCTATTGGCGATCGTGTTGTGGTTCCCTTCACCATCGCTTGCGGGAGCTGCTTCTTCTGCAACCGCACCTTATGGTCACTGTGCGATAACTCCAACCCCAACGCCTGGATGGCTGAAAAAATGCTGGGTCACTCTCCATCAGGGCTTTTCGGCTACTCGCATTTAACGGGAGGCTACGCAGGTGGTCAAGCAGAGTATGCCCGTGTTCCTTTTGCAGATACGGGTTTGTTTAAGATTCCCGATGGCTTGACCGACGAACAAGTTCTGTTTCTGACTGACATTTTCCCCACAGGCTACATGGGTGCCGAAAATTGTGACATTCAGCCAGGCGACACCGTTGCCATTTGGGGCTGTGGTCCAGTAGGGCAGTTCGCGATCAGAAGCGCCTTTTTGCTAGGTGCAGAGCGGGTGATTGCGATCGATCTCGTTCCCGAACGTCTGCAAATGGCGAAAGATGGTGGCGCAGAAGTCCTGAATATTGCCGAAGTGGAAGTCGGTGAAGCTCTCAAAGAAATGACTGGCGGTCGCGGACCCGATTCGGTGATGGATGCGGTGGGGATGGAAGCTCACGGGTTTGGTTTGGAAGGCTTTTACGACAAAGTGTCGCAAGCGGTACGAATGGAAACTGATCGCCCTAATGTGTTGCGACAGGCGATCGTTGCCTGTCGTAAAGGCGGCACCGTCTCTGTTCCCGGTGTCTATACGGGTTTTGTAGATAAAATGCCAATGGGGGCGTTCATGAACAAGGGCTTGACCATGAAAACAGGTCAAACCCATATTCATCGCTATTTGCAGCCTTTAACCGAACTGATTCAAAAAGGCGCGATCGATCCATCATTCTTAATTACCCACAAGCTACCGATCGACCAGGCTCCTCACGCCTATGAAATCTTCAAGCACAAACAAGATAACTGCATCAAGGTTGTCCTCAAGCCATAAGCGGGTAGTTCGTCATTTCATGCCTTTCGCTTAGGATCGTGGATTAATCAACCTGAACCACCTCTCTTCTGTAGGGACGTTACATGTAACGTCCCTACAGAAAGCACCACACCTGATTAAAGCCATGATCCTTAGCTTTGGAGCAAGCTCATTAATCTTAAGCTTGCGCCAACAGGCAGGAAGTCGTTGAGGATCGCTCTTCATGCCTATTCGTCATCTTCATTGCGGGTGTATATGTCCGCTCAGAGGGGCACTCTTTGATGGCTTTAGTCAGGGGATAACGTCTTGGCTGGGCTGTCATTGCCTGCTCATCGAAACAAGCCAGGCATTGGTGCTCGTCGATACTGGCTGACGTTACACGCTGTCGCTCCACCACCGTCAGGATGTGTGTCTGTTTTGCAGTCACAAGACGATCGAATTCAAAATGTTTGCTGAACAGTCAACGGATGACAGAGCTAGAACCAGGAATTAAGCATGGAGATGCACGCATTCGGTGCGGTACAGGTAAGCTACTCTGATGGATTCACGGACTGGGCTGAAGCTGGCGATCGTGGAGTCCTATCCTCAATGACTTAGCGATCGTAGACGTGCTTGCGTTCTGTATTCTGAACGACCGAGCTTTGCCCTCAGTGCCAACTATTGTGTCAATGGTGTTCTGTCGGCAGCATCTAGTCCCGGAAAATTACTTGAGAGCATATATGTCGCAGCAACCCTATGTCCGCTACTCCGATGCTGTAGAAGTTAAGCAACCTGATGAAGACCGGCTGGTTGACGAGACGATCGCCTCCTTTGAGCGCATGAGGCGCAAAGTCTTTGACAAACACCGTCATGCTTTACGAGGCGCACACGCTAAGGGTCATGGAGCGGTGAAAGGGGAACTAACGATCTACGACAACCTGCCCATGCCTTTGGCACAAGGTTTGTTTCGCGAACCTCGAACGTATCCGGCGATCGTGCGGTTCTCAACGGCTCCAGGCGACATTATGCCCGATGGTGTTTCGTCGTTTCGCGGCATGGCGATTAAGTTGGTTGGGGTCGAAGGGCGTAAGTTTTTGGAACAGGAAGCGGAAGCACTCACGCAAGACTTTCTAATGCTCAATCACCCGGTTTTCCCCTCTGGTGATATCGCGGGGTATCTTCGAGAACAGTTACTTCAGGAGAAAGTCGTGGTGAGTGCTCCTGAGGAGGCGCAGCAACTCTTGACTACCGTTCTTCGCGCCGTGAACACGGTGACTCAGAAGGTGGGTCTAGAACTCTACCCCACGGCTCTGGGGCTGACCAAGCCCGAAACGCACATTCTGGGTGAGACGTACTACAGCACTGCCGCCCTACGCTACGGTGACTACATTGCTAAGATTAACGTCGTCCCCATCTCATCGAGCCTACAACCGCTGATTGGCAAGGCAATCAAAACGGCTGACCCTTCTGCCTTGAGGGATCTGGTCGTCGCCTTCTTCCAGGAAAACTCCGCCGAGTATGAACTGCGTGCCCAGCTTTGCACTAACCTGGAGCGGATGCCAATTGAGGATGCCTCGATTCGATGGTCAGAGGCGGAAAGTCCTTACCAGCCGATCGCTAAGCTCACCCTTCCTGTCCAGGAAGCGTACAGCCCTGCCCGCCGTGTCTACACGGATGAGGTGCTCTCGTTTAGTGCTTGGCATTGCCTTCCAGAACATCGTCCGCTCGGCTCGATCCAGCGCGTGCGGATGAAGGCGTATGAACTGTCCAGTCGCTATCGCCATGAGACGAACCAGCAGCCCCGAGTGGAGCCGCGCAGCATTGATGAAATGCCGGATTGAACTGATTGAAGGTCATGCCAGCATCCGCTAAAAATGCAGCATGAACTGGAAAACTCTGCCTAAACTACACGCTAGAGCATCAACCACAGTGGAGTATAGTCTTGGGTGTTGATTCAGGATACGTGTAAAACAGTGCTAAAGAACGCTGTCAGGCTGAGAAGGGTTTGCTCAAGGTAACGGTTCCATTAACGTTTTCTAGCTTGCTCTAAATAGGGAGGCACAATCCATTTGTAGGATGGGTAAAGCCGTTCCGCCAGATCAGAAAAGCGATAGCGTCACCCATGCGAACGTGGGTTTCCATGCTTCAACCCAACCTATGTTCATCTTAGATTTAATTCCACCTACCTACTTACGGCGGACAAAGCAATCTATCCGTTACTTCGGCATTAGAGGAGCAGGAGCACGAATGACAGAACAGCCAAGCATGGTGGGTTCCTCCTTTGACACTGCATAGATGCCATACCATTTGAGCTTATACCGCTGCGGCTGAGACAGCAGGCGTAAAGGGCGTTTCATGACCGTTTAAGGCTCACAGCGACTGGACTGTGGAACTTCTACTGGATGGCAGCCTAAAATCAACATAGAAACCAGAATTGACTTCAAAGCTCAACGCTTTCTTAACCGCTCTACTAACAGACAACTACCAATGACCGTTTGGGAACTTGATTTTTACCGCCGTCCCCTACAGGATGAAGTTGGCAACCCGCTTTGGGAACTGCTGATCTGCGCTCCTAGCGAGAATTTTCGGTATACGGCGCTTTGCCCTCAAGCAGACGCAAGTGCTGACTGGTTGTTGGTTCAGTTGCAACAGCTTACGGATGCGGGTCGCTCGCAGCCCGATCGCATCGACGTTTTCCGACCCCAAACCCTCAACTTGCTAGAAACCGTTGGCAAGCAGTTGGGGATCGCCATCGAAGCAACCCGACGCACACCGATCCTAAAACGTTGGTTAGAAGAGAAGGCGCGTCAGTACCCGACGCTGGCAGGCTCTACAGGGCAAGCTTACAACCCGTTGGCGATCGATCAACCACCGCCCGTGCCTCTGTCAGAAACGCTGTGGGGCGATCGCTGGCGGTTTGCTGCCTTACCTGCCGCTGATCTGGTTGATGCGTTTAGCGATCGCCCGCTCCCCATACTCGACATGCCTGAATCGCTACTGCCGCTCAAGTTAGGGCTTGCATCCACTACTCTCATTCCTGGTGTGGTAATTGATGGTGGACGGCAAGCTATGCGGTTAGCGCTCTGGCTGCAACAGGCAAAACCTGTCTCACTGAGCTACATTTCAGGCGCACCCGATGGCTTAATTTTAGAGGCTGGTTTGGTCGATCGCTGGATTCTCACGACCTTTGAAGATGCCGAGGTCGCCACTGCCGGACAGACATTTGAACAGCGCAAACAGCTCAGTCAAGGACTCCATTTTCTGCTGGTGCAACCCGATGACTCTGGTATGACTTACAGTGGCTTTTGGCTGCTAAAACCAGAGGCTTGACGTTGCAACTTACAGGCTGAAGTGAATAAGGGCTGCGCGGATCGCGATGAACCATACCGCGATCGTAGAAAAGAGGTAGAGATAGAACCGCAGGATAATGAGATTAAATGTGCAGTGGACAGCACTATGCAAGGCGCGAAACCCAACGAAGACCCAAGCGGCGTTCACGTATACGGCATCTACCTGCTTTGTAACAAAGAGGTATAAGACAAGTGCATAAAAAAGTACCGGAAGCTCGAACAGGTTCTTTAAGTTATCCGATGGGTTCGATACGCCTGGCGGTGAAAGCTGTGCCAATGTGTTGGGAGACAGCTCTTGCGGACTCATCGTTCTACTTGTCATGAAATGGATGCGGCGGATGTACATATACACCCAAACCAGGAAGGTTAGAAGCACAGTCGCAAAGAAGGGACTGAAGATTGCCTCTTGTGTCATTTCTACCTCTCGTGCTTAATCATCTTTATCGACTGAAAACCCAAACCCTTTTCTCCCCTATGCCTTCTAATTTCAGCCAGCTCCAAATTTTTCTCGATGTTGCTACAGAAGCCGTGTTGGCAGCAGGTGCCGTCTTACAACATTACTGGGGAAACTTGGAGACGATCGAGGAAAAGGGTCGCCCCGGTGACCTGGTGACAGAGGCAGATAAAGCAGCCGAAGCAACGATTTTGCAGGTGTTACATCGCCATGTGCCTGATCACAATATCTTGACGGAAGAATCGGGACAGTTGGGAAATCAAGAGAGTGTCTGTTTGTGGGCGATCGACCCGCTAGACGGCACGACCAATTACGCCCATCAGTATCCCGTTTCGGCGGTTTCAGTGGGGCTGCTGATCAATGGCATCCCTCAAGTCGGCGCGATCTTCGATCCGGCTCGACAAGAGCTATTTCGTGCGGCTAAAGGGCTAGGAGCAACCTGTAATCGGCGTGCCATCGAAGTTTCTAAAACAGCATTGCTCGAAAAAAGTTTGTTGGTTACAGGCTTTGCCTACGATCGCCGCCAAACGTCAGATAACAATTACGCTGAGTTTTGCCACCTCACGCATTTGACTCAAGGGGTACGGCGCAGCGGTTCAGCCGCCCTTGATCTGGCCTATGTTGCCTGTGGTCGTTTGGATGGCTACTGGGAACGGGGACTATCGCCCTGGGACATTGCAGCCGGAATCGTGCTGGTGGAAGAAGCAGGCGGTCTGGTGACAGCGTACGATCGCAGTCCGCTTGATATTCAATCTGGGCGCATTTTGGCAACGAACGGTCAGCTTCATACGAGTTTGAGCCATGCGTTACAAGATGTGCCGCCGCTAGCAAGCTGGGGCGTAGGGAGTAGGGAGTGGGGAATGGGGAATGGGGAGTAGGGAACGGTTGATTGTCGAGCCTTAAACTCAAACCCTCAAAGAGGCAGCGCTTATCTTTTCTAACGTTTTGGTGGGCTACGCTAGCGTACAGCTTGCTCAGTCGGTATTACACTAGAAGGAATTTCATCGGCAGGCAAGTGGGCGCACCATGTCTTTCCAATTCGATCGTGGACTGTTTCTTTTAGATTTCATCGATCATCACGCCATTCTGGGAGTGCCAGTGGATGCTGAAATTAAGGACATCCGCAAGCGCTATCTCAAAGTTGCTCGCCTGCTTCACCCTGATAGCGGCGCTTCTGACACAGAGGCAGCCCGACAGCGTGCGAGCAATCTGTTGTCGAAGTTGGTGAACCCTGCCTGGGAAAAGCTGTCGCAGGAGCGCGATCGCAGCGAATACATGATCGTGCTGAAGCTCAAAGGGCAACATGCGTTGAGGCAACCGAGCAACTTTGAATTTGGCAACCTGGCAAAACAGCTCTCCACGTCTACGAACCCTGACCATTTCTACACAACTGCGCTCAAAGATCTGGCAGACAGGCAGTACGAGCAGCTAGACCAAACGCTGGAACTAACGGCTCAATTGAGCGAGTTGAATCTGGTTTACCTGATGCGCAAAGAGGCAAAGGGTGAACTCAATACTGGTGAGAAGAAAAATCCGCGACCGACTCCACCACCGCCGCGATCGCAAGATCCTGTCCCATCCCCACCCCCTCCACGCGAATCTCAAGCTGACCAATACTACCGTCGCGCTGAGAGCTATGTTGCGAAGAATAACTTTGCTCAGGCAACGTTGGAACTACGCGATGCGCTTCAAGCTGATCCAAATAACAGCCGTTGCCACAGCTTAATGGGTATGATTTACCTGAAGCAAAACCAGGCGACAATGGCAAGGATACATTTCAACAAGGCGTTGCAGCTTAACCCGCACGACACAATGGCGCATGAAGGTAGACAGCGTCTGGAGCAAGCGCAAAAGCTGTCTAACAAGGTGACAGATTCGGTTGCAAAGTCACCACAAACAAAGAGTACTTCAGAAAAGAAACCAGACGATAAAGCGGGTGGCGGGCTATTTGGTTTGTTTGGCGGGAAGAAAAAATAATGGTGTATCAACCACCAGCGGGTGCCAGAGATTTGCTGCCTTTGGACGTGGCTCAAAAACGCTGGATTGAA
>JACMKO010000087.1 GCA_014380065.1 Leptolyngbya sp. ES-bin-22
CAAATGGTTTCCCGGCAGTAAACTGCGATCGATTCTCCGGTTTCGACAATCTTTTCGATGATGCAGAGTCGGGTGCCCTCTTTACCCAACGCTGCTTGAAGGAGGGCAATCATGTTCTCAGCAGCAAGCCCTTTCCCCGCCAGACCCAACTGATTTGCCACTTGCCTACCCCGTTGACGACCAGCCGAAATCAAGGCGATCGCGGCTGCCTTTTCACCTAACGCTTCTTCAGTCCCCACAACCAACGCTTTGAAACAAACAATGCTGCTAAAATCACCCAGCTCAGAGCGCCACTGATTTGTAGCTGGAATTGCCACAGTAGACATAATCAATACCTCAGAAATTTTAAGGACAGATGCTGGGCAGTAAAACCGTTACTACCTCTAAAGGACAACAAGCCAATAGCTTGAGAGCGGCGACTCCAATGACCATGCGATCGCCATTGCGCGGTTTGCACGAACGATGGCAGTTGCTTCGCTGTCGAACGTGAACTAAAGTCAGGGAGTTGCATGAGCCTGGTTAACCAGTAACGCTAAGGTTAGGTCACATAAAGCGCCTGTTGATTCTGCATTCGCTCGGCTTGCCGCAAGCATACAAGGTTCAGAGAGCCGTTCTTGAATGGGTACTTTGTTTGCCGAGCTAAACTGTAAACAAGTCTTGTGGCAAAAACTGCCGAATTGTGAGCAGGATTGTTTGGGTTGAGCGCGCTTTTGAGGTATGAGCATTGTGCTTACATTGCGCCTGCGCCAGAAGTGATGAGCCGTCTAAACAAGCCTTCAGTCCAACCTGTTTCTTTCAGCACAGCAGCGGCAGACACTTCAACATACGCCTGCTCGATAAACGCGAGATCAATCATGCAAATCTTGCTCAAAGAGTCTTGCAGAGCCGCAGACTTTCCTTCGGCGCGTAACCGTTCACCCACGGCTTGCACCACCACTGCCATTGCTGGAACAACGTGCTGTGGGCCAATCCCAATGCGGACATGAACCAAACCAATGCGCCAGCGGCGATCGGCATAGCTATTGCCCCAGTTATCCATCCCTGTAAACATTTCGCCAAACCAATCGACAAAGGTTTCTCGTAAGCGGTGAATGCGCCCTTCAGAGGCATTCAAAATCGCATTCATCTCTTCATCGCGACCCATAAAATTATAGAAATGATCAGCCATGTCGGGTGCAATTTCAGTACCCCAGCTAGCACTTGCTTGTAGCAACTCTCGATCAGCAGCAGTAAAGCTGATGCGATCGGACATCTTGCTCATAAAATCGTGCGGATCTAAAGCCATTATTCGAGGTCCTTATCAGGTTTCGGCATCCATTTGATAACCCATTTATAGCAATTCAGGTTGATGATTGTGATAGCGAAAATACGTAGTTTATGACTATAAAAAGGATTGATAAAATCAGGTAAAATTTAGCTATAGGACTGATATAAAAAAGGTGTATAAAATAGCTCAGGTTTAGCTTGAGAGCGTTCAAAGTAGATTTTATTGATAAGATTTAAGCTTGATTAAGAGTCCTAAAATCTTCTTAAAAGCTATACTTGAAGAGGGGTATAGGTTTCAGGTTTAACAACAACATAGTTGCTTATCTACTTTGATTAACTTCATCAATGTGAGCACATCAAATTTTGTGATCTTGTGTGAACAATAGCTGTCTATATTGAACGTTTCACTGAGTTTTAAGAGTAAAAAAGACAGCAATTCATAGTAATCTTGTTTGACAAGCCTCGATTTTCTGTAGAGCTGATGCGTGGTTTTACTGAGTCAAAAACTTTACGAAAAAGGATTAGCAGAAGGATGACGTTCATCTTTTTTTGCAGGCTCTACTGCTCCCAAAAATGAAGCTAAGCACTAACAAGTGAACAACTTAATGGAGAGATGGCATATTGCCTTTCCAGAACCGTTAATACTGGAAGGGAAGACTGCTCGAGCACGGGCATTTCTTGCCAGCAATGGCGGCAGAACCAGTACACCTGTTGCTGACGAATGTGACGCAACAGGATGTGAGAGCAGCACAGGCAGAGAGTCATGATTCGATCGCTTCAGTAAAGCGAGGCAGTGAATAAAGGAGCGATCGGTTAGAACAACCGCTTTCCCACGCCTTCAAGTTAGCGGAAGAGTTTGAGGAAACTTTGAAGTCAGGCGATCGCTGTGGGCAATGCTTTGCGATGCATCATTGGTCTCAAGTTTTGAGCTGTTGCTGTAAGGTGAGGAGTAACTCTGGGGCAGTAAAGGGTTTCAACAAGCAATGGTCAACCTGAAGTCCCATCTCGGCAAGGGTTTCATGGGTGGTTAAGCCACTGGTGGCGACAATTTTAAGCTGCGGATTGATGGCTTGCAGGGTGCGAATCGCAGTGGCTCCATCCATGGTAGGCATCATGATGTTCATGAGGGCGAGCTGGATATCATCCTGATGTCGAGTATAGAGGGCGATCGCTTCAATCCCATTACTCGCGGTGAGCACTTGATACCCGTATGCCTCCAGCATCGTTTTGGTTGCCTCCCGAATGGCATCCTCATCATCTGCCAGCAAAATCCACTCTCCTGACCCAGGGGGAAAGGCCGAGATGACCGATGACTGCGGTTCGCTGGCTTGTACTGCTGGCAAATACACTTTGAACTTGGTGCCGTTCCCGACCTGGCTGGCGACAGTCATAAACCCGTGGTGGTTTTTGACAATAGTCATCACGGTAGACAACCCCAAGCCTGTACCTTGACCGACTGGTTTGGTGGTGAAGAAAGGGTCAAAGATGCGATCGAGTACGTCTGACGCGATGCCAGCGCCTGTATCGGTAATGGTGAGCACGATATAAGCGCCTGCCTGCGCGCCCCAATGGAGGCGGACATCCTGTGCTTCAAGCTCACAATTCTCAGCGCTGATGCGGAGTAGACCACCGTTGGGCATGGCATCACGGGCATTCACACACAGATTCATTAGAACCTGATGCATCTGGGTCACATCGCCCCAAATAGTCCATAGCTCGTTCGGCACAGCGGTCATGACATTAATTGATTTCGGAAAGGTCTCCTCAGCAATGTGTTTGATTTCGTAAATGAGATGCTTCATTTCCAGGAGCGATCGTTCGCCTTCGGTGCCGCGTGCAAAGGTCAGCACTTGCTTCACCAAACTCGCGCCCCGTCTGGCACTGGCATCAATCACCTCCAGCCACTGCTGGCGTTTGGCACTTTCAGGCTGCATTTCTAACAGTGGCACCGCCATCAGGATGGGTGCCAGCACATTATTCAAATCGTGGGCAATACCACCTGCCAGGGTGCCAATGCTTTCCAGGCGCTGAGTGCGGAGAAACTGCCGCTCCAGCAGCGTTTTCTGCGTAATGTCTGTATTCACAATCAAAAAGGCTTTCGGTTGCCCATTGGGGTGGCGTACCAGGCTCCAACGGCTGGTAACAATCACTTCCTGTTGCGCCTTTGTGAGTTGGGTCAACTCGCCCTGCCAGGCTCCGTGGGCAAGGACGATCTGGTAGATGTCTTCCAACTGGGAGGATGGCTCTCGATACAACACTTCAGTCGCCGATCGACCAGACACTTCCGCGCTTGACCAGCCGTATAACCGTTCTGCCCCCTGATTCCAGAAGGTAATGTGATGGTTGAGATCCCGCACGACAATGGCATCCGTAGCGACATCCAGCAGCATTGCCTGCTCTCGCAGTTGGGCTTGTGTGTGGATGCGGTCTGCGAGTTCAGTTTGGACTTGTTGATAGAGGGATGCCTGGTGAAGGGCGATCGCCACCTGGTCTGCCAGTAATTTCAGCAATTGCCTTTCGTCTTCAGACCACTGGCGCGGCTGGGCG
>JACMKO010000088.1 GCA_014380065.1 Leptolyngbya sp. ES-bin-22
CAAAAACTACACGGTTGAGGACTGGATTTTTAACCCTGGCTCTGTGGAAGCGAATAACGTTGAAGAAAGTCAGTTCGATCGCGGTGTGTATCTGGTAGAGATCGATGCCGCTGGTATTCGGGCAGAGCTGAAGCGAGATTATACGCAGCGGACGATCGTGCGGTTAAAGGTCATTGCGCGGGGGCAAGAAAGCCAGGAAGCGTTAGAGGAAGCCACGATCGCGGTGGTGCAGCAGGCGCTCCAAGCGGGGAAAATTCGTGCAGTAGAGGCACCCATTGTGGAACTGCGCATTGAAGGACAGGTCGGCTTCGATCGTCTGGATTTAGACACGCGCAAACTTCAGCAGCAGCTTCAGCAGTTGACGGGCGCACTCATTTTTCTACTGCGGTATAACGTTGACTCTGTGGCATATGCCTCTCATATCGCGGAGGAAGCCAATCGGTCTCAAGTAGAGCGCGAGGTCTTTCTAGATTTACTGGCGGCGCACAACACCTACAAACAGCAAGCAACCGAGCTAGCACAAGGGTTGATTGACCTCAAGGATCAGCAAGTGCAGGGGCGATCGGACGCTGATCTCTATCAGTTTGTGCAAAGCCTTTTAACGGCATCAGTTGATTGAGCTTGATGCCGTTAAAAGGCTGGGTGCTCAGGTTTGGATAGCGCCGTTGTGTTTCGTCAATCTTTAACCCGCAGCGTGCGCATAACCTGCAATGCCGCCTGCATATCTGTAAGTTTTTTGCACAACATCACCTGGACGGCAGTTGAAGCCATGACAGCACCAGCAATGTGCCCTCACTGTCAACAGTGGCATTGTCGGCTGTATGGGGCTTGAGCACGAGCGTGAAGTATCAAGTGGAGCCAGAGTAGACTGCACGGCGTTGAAGCCGATCGTCGAAAGTAACGGTTACGTTTGACCCTAAAGTTTGAGCCAGATCCAGGTGCCTTCGACTTGGGCGATCGCGCCTCCAGGAAAGGGATCGGTTTGCGATCGGTTCGGTGCTGTCATTAAGGCAACCAATTTCTCAATATGCTCAAAGTTGGGAGCGTAGGGCAAGGTTTGCTGGAGAAATTGACGGACGGCGCGGCGTTGGAGCGCGAGGGGCGTTTTTTGTAGAAGCGAGCGGTTGAGTCCTGGGCGATCGGGATGCTGTGCCTGCTGAAGTAACGCTGCTGCTTGTGTTTCCAGATACTCCACCTCTGCCTGAAGCAGTTCTGCGGTTTGGGACAAGGCGTATTCTGCCTGCGGATTGAAGTGGGTTTGCAGGTAAGGCAAGAGTTCCTGACGGATGCGGTTACGGGCATAGGTCAGGTCGTGATTGGTGGTATCGTCCCAGATTTGCAACGGGGCACTCTGACAAAACTGACCCGTTTGAACACGGGTAGTACCTAACAGTGGACGTACCAGTTGAATGTCAGGCGTGAGAGAACGTTTCCAGACAAGGGCTTGTAAGCCATCAGCGCCACTGCCGCGCATCAGGTTGTAAAGAAGGGTTTCTGCCCGATCGCTGGCAGTATGACCCGTCACGATGCAGGAGTAGCCATGCTGTTGGGCAATCGCTGTAAGCACCTGGTAACGCCAGGATCTCGCCTCTGCTTCACTTGTACAAACGTCTTCAGCGTTCTGCTGGTAGTCAGGCAACTGCCAAGTTTGGGCGAGTTGATGAACATAGTCGGCGTTTGCGTCAGAGTCAGTACGCCAGCGGTGGTTACAATGGGCGATCGCCAGATCCCATCCCCACTTTGATTGTAAATCGAGCAGGAGCTTGACCAAACAGAGCGAATCTTGCCCACCCGAAACTGCGACTAAAACTCGTTGTCCACGCTCTAAGAGCTGCCGTTCCTTTAGCGTGCGATGCAACTGCGCGTGCAAGTTTGTCCAGATACCATTGGGCTTACTCTGCATGGCTATACATCTTAAGCTTTTAGGCGATTGAGTGCCTTGGGATTGTTATGACTACACCCACTGGCAGTCTTCATGCGCTTTGGTGAACATCAGCGCTAGATAGCCGTCCTTCAAGCGGCTCATACTCATCTTCCAACAGCCAGAGTTGAGCGTCTTCATAGCTTTGAAAGGCTTTTACAAGCTTATAGCGCTCAACTGGGTCAAAGACGGAGCAACCATCTGTTTTGTCACCCAGTAAGAGCAACAGATAGGGTGGGGTTTGCATTGGATCAATCCAGACTTCTAGAAAGTTCCAGTTATCCTTCACTAGGTCGGGTGCGAGGGATGGCGTGGTATCGGTTGCTTGCATCGATTTTCACCTCACCGTAGAACAGTGGCGTTCTGGAACCATCGGGACTGATCCGGTAGCCGATCGCTTCAGTGAACCATAAGCCATAACGCTCGTAGTTCCGAGCCGTGCCCGTAGATTCACCTCGTTCTATGATAGCTTGAGCCACTTGCCGCATCGTCTGCTCATCGTTGAAGATGTGAACCGCGCGTCCGCGTAAGAGTAATCTCTGCGACTGAGGCGTGTTTGGTAGGTGTTTGGGAAGATGTTGGAGATCAAGAACAAGCTCACGATCGATTCCACTCATAACGCTCAGACATCAGGACTTCTGAGTAGATTAATTTTCTCGGAAACGGTCAAAAATACCGAACAGGATTTTGCCCATCAAAGCTGATGCTGCAATTGCGAACACAGGCATCCGTAAATGCAATTACCAACCTGCCACCATCAAGCCGGAAACTATTTGCAGCGTCAAAAGTGCCTTCAATTTTTTGAGTACCGTCAAAGCTGACGATCTCAACATCAGTAATCTTCTGTTCTTTGCCTTGAGCTACTGTCCAATTGCCGGACTTGTTGGCTTTGAGCAGTTCAAGTAAGTTATCTGCCGTACAAACCTGAATGACGAGTTTTGTCATGAGTAGAGATGAGAAGCGTCAATACTGCTTTGAGGCGTAATAAAACGATGAAGGCAGAATCCGACGTTAGTAATCGTCGTCTATGTCGCCATACACGTCGTCGATTTTTGGGTCTGGTTTTTCAGGGCGGCGCGTTCGTTCGCGGGGCACATCCAGCATTTTGGGCTTGCTGGTTTCAGGAACGAACTCCAGACGAATGCGTACCCGTCCTCGCTGCCAGCCCTGAGTGCCAAAGCGGAGCGCTTCGCAGGGCAAACCTTCGCCAAACCAGCCTTCGTTGTCGTCAGACCAATCGGTTTCGCGATCGCTAATTGCCTGAGCCAGCGCATCGATAAACTCACCCACTTTGAAGGTAGGGTTCACCATCAACACCCGACCCACATTGATAAACAGCACTTCGTCATTATTCAGCGGTTCAAATTGGTTATCCATTAAAGAAACCACCCATAGCTATGCAGTCCCTTGCCGAGCAAATTCACACCCAGGTAGCAAACCCAGACGACGACGAATCCGGCTGCTGCTAGAAGTGCTGGACGACGACCCTGCCAGCCCTTAGTGATGCGAGAGTGCAGGTACGCGGCAAAGACTAACCAGGTGATGAGTGCCCAGGTTTCTTTCGGGTCCCAACTCCAGTAAGAACCCCATGCTTCGTTTGCCCAAACGCCCCCGGCAATAATGCCGATCGTCAGCAGCGGAAAGCCCAACCCGATCATTCGGTAGCTAATGTTGTCAAGCGTATCGGCAACGCTCAGCCGTTGGGGTGATAGCGGCAGAGCAGCAGCGACAGGTGCAGATGGCGCATTGAGTACGGCTGTGGCAGAACCATTCAATGCGGCTGACGCTGTAGTCAGAGCCGTTGCAGACATCACTAATTCACCATCACGTCGAAGCTGGTAGGTGCGATCGCGGTAGGCACCCGTCCCCACCGAACTGCCGCGCAACTCAATATTTTGACCACGAGTGACAACCAGGAAGGCGATCGCCAGCAGCGAACCGACCATCAGCGTGGCGTAGCTGAGCATCATCACGCTCACGTGCATCATCAGCCAGTTGGACTTCAGCGCAGGCACCAGAGGCGCTGAGGCTTGCATGTCCTTGGGTAAGGTGAGTGCTGCAAAGGCAGTAATCCCCATCGCTACAGGAGCTGTTACCACACCGACCAGACGGCTACCGCTCATATTTTCGGCAACCAGATGCATCGTTGTAATGCCCCAGGTGAGAAAGAAGAGTGATTCGTACAGGTTGCTAAGTGGGAAGTAGCCTGCCTCTAGCCAGCGTGCTCCCAAAAGGGCTGCAATGCAGAGGTTGGCGATCGCCATGCCCGTTGTGCCTAGCATTGACAGGTAGGGCACGCGAGGAAAAGCTGCGCCGACCCAATACACCAGCGCTGTTACCAAGAGAATCGCGAAGGACGCGTTATCAAAAATAGTTTGCAGTCTAACCAAATCCATGCCGTGTTCCTCTTCAGGCTTTGAACCAATGCCCCCTTTCTATCCTACGATTCTTGAGAATCATTACGAGGTTTAAGTTTAAAGAGTTTAAGCGTTCAAACTCTCTAAGGCGATGGCACTGGAGCGGCAGCAGGCGGAATGTCTAGTGCTGGATTGTTGCCCTGAGAGGGAGCATTTGGTGGCAGGGTAGGGCTGGGCAGCGGTGCAGGTTTGCCTGCCTTTTGCAGCAGCAGAGAGACATCATAGCGTGTGCTGCGATCGTCGCTAATGGCTGCTGTGACGCCAATTGATCGAACTGCATCAATCAAGTTTTGGTTGCCCAGCGGCAGTTGTGGCAAGGGCAGCTTCTTTGCTTTATAGAGGTCAAGATTTGCAAAGAAATTGCCGTTATTGGGGTTGGGGTCAGACGGTACGCTGGCTTTAAAGGGCTGGCTGTCTGCTAGCGAGGTGGCGGGCTTTGGCACGATGTCATTCACGACTGGCACCGTGGGCGAACCAAGCGCCACGAATGCCACATTATCCGTGAGCCATCCGTGGGTGACGGCAAAGCCGATCGCGGGCAGCGTCCAGTTCGTAATGGGTTGATCGCCCGCTTTCGCCTCTTCTACTTTGAATTTATACTTGTCTGCCATCGTCTGATCTAGCTGCTTAAAGGTGGCTTCTGTCGCACGGCGATCGGTCGATTGCACCATAAATAAGAGGTTGAACGGCAACCCCGATGGACTTCCGTCTGGTACGCCTACCATCGCCAGCGCAAACTCGCCTTCCATCCACGCAAGAAAGTCTTTGTCCAAATCCATGTTTATAGTGGACTTCAATGCATTTGGGAGCCAATCTGGCGCAACGGGCGGCAAGGCAAGGTTGATTGCCGTTGCACCCTGGGTATAGTTTTGCCAAAACTGCTTTAGATTTCCCCCCGAAGCCATCAGGAGCGTGTTTTGGGGCAGACGACCGGGCATACTTTTAGCATTGTTCTCGACTTTGTAGGTTTTTTGGCTATCAGGCTTGTACCACGTGATTCCTTTGAAGTGAATGCCTTCTGCCTCCAGGTTCATCGTGGCGGCAACACCCTGAGTCTGTGACATTTGCGCCAAGTTGGGGGACGCAGCCGCCTTGGGGGCATTAGCGACTGTGAAAGCAGTTGCCGCTGGAAAGTTGAGATAAAGCCGACCAAACGATGGTGTCGCCTGAATTTTACCCAACGCTTGCGTGTAGCCAGGGGTTGCTTTCAGCGCGCTTTGACCTTGCTCACCCTTGTAGGTGTCGATCGCCCGATCCATCGCTTTCGGATCGGTAGCAACAACCAGCAGTTTGCCATCGAACACAGTGACCGAAAAATTCTCCGCTTTGCCCTGCGTCTCCTTAATCTGGAAACCTTTGTACGTACGGTCTACCAGTTTGCCTGCTGTTTGCGATCGCGGCTTTTCGAGCAACTGCTTTGCCTGAAGCGGATTTTGGATGGGCAACACCACGATCGCCACTGGCTTTGGCAACACTGGAGCCACATTGGGCGCACTAGACACGGGTTGCGGCGCTAAAAGTGCGATACTCGCTTCCTTACCAATCCACGGTTGAATGTCTTTCTCGTAGTCGTAGCCATTGGCAGTAAGGAGACGATCGCGCAGTTGTGCCAGATTTTGGTCAAACGCTGCTTGACTCTGGGGCGTGCCAAACTCTCGAAGTTGTTGCCACTGAGCCGGATCAGTCGAAACCGAAAGCGTCATCAACGCATCCTGCGGAATCAGTTCTGCACCGACAGGTAAGTCTCCCGAACCAATGCCCCCTTTCGTCAGTGCCCAGTAAGCAGCGCCGCCCCCACCAATCAGCAGCACCGCAGCGCCGATCGGGAGCAGTAGGGATGGCTTCTTTTTCTTGATCATGGGGAAAGGGCGTTCCTATCGAGACAGCACAAGCAATGCCCCTGCCACTTTAGCAAACCTGACGCGCAACAGGTGAGGAAGTTTGTATGAACGTTGCAGAGGAGGGCAGGGACAGGAGTCAGGAGTCAGGCGTGAAAGCTAACTTATTCCTCTGCCTTCTGCCCTCTGCCTTCTACACAACCCCATACAACGTATCCCTTTGCCGATAGGGGCGATCGAGCGACGCGATCGCCTCCACCAGCGTTTCCACCTCCATGCACGTCCCCCCCTGCGCGCCTGCCATTGTGGTGATGTGTTCTTCCATCAACGTGCCACCGAGGTCATTGCAGCCCCAGGTCAGGGCTTCGGTTGCGCCAGCTAAGCCAAGCTTGACCCAACTGGGCTGGTGATTAGGAATCCAGCGCCCTAGAAAAATGCGGGCAACTGCCATCAGCAACAGGGCATCAGCAAGGACAGGTTGATCGCGTCCTACTCGGCGACGTAACGGTTTGGGCGCTTCTTGCCCAACGAAGGGCAGCAAGATAAATTCCGTGATGCCGGGGTAGCCCTTTGCTAAGGAAGACTGCTGGAGCGATCGCAACAAGTCCAAATGTCGCATCTGCTGTTCTGGTGTTTCAATGTGACCCGACAGCATCGTACTGGTAGTATGCAAACCTTGTTGGTGTGCAAGACCTACAATCTCTAGCCACGTCGCCGTATCAATTTTCTCAGGACACAGCACGCGCCGCACGTCATCATCCAGCACTTCTGCCGCCGTTCCGGGTAGGGAATCGACTCCTGCATCCCGCAAGGTTTGAATGACTGCTGCGTAGCTCAAGCCATCCTCTCTGGCAATGAACTGCACTTCTTGAGGCGAAAAGGCGTGTAGGTGCAATTGGGGAAATTTGTCCTTCAGCGTTTCCACAATCCGCAGGTAGTAAGACAGCGATGAGCCGTTGAGCGTTGCCTTTGGATTCAAACCACCCTGCATACAAAGCTCAGTGGCACCCCGTTTTACAGCATCCGTCGCCTTCTCCAGCATTTGCTCCAGATCGAGCCAGTACGCGCCTTCATCACCCTCATCGCGTCGGAACGCACAGAAGCTACAGTGCTGCTCACAGATATTGGTGAAATTAATATTGCGGTTAATCACGTAGGAGACGACATCGCCCGACTGCTGTTGTCGGAGTTGATCTGCCGTCTTACGAATGCGATCGATCGCCTCCGACGATCGCGCCTTCAGCAAAACCACCCCGTCGTCCCGCGACAACTCGTGTCCTTCCAGGGCGCGATCGAGTATCTCTTCAACCGTTACAGTCACCACAAGCTACAAGAAACGCGACAACATCTCCTATTGTGACAAGGAACTGAAGCTTTAGAAGGTACAAGGAGTTGCTAACTGTTAGTTGTTAAGAGGAAACTGGCGGCTGAAGGCTGACAACCCAAAAAACTCAAAACTCAAAACTCAAAACTTATCCCCATCCCCTCTCTTTTAAACCTCATTCCGATCCAAAAAGGCGTAGTAACTGTTCAACGTTATCCAAATCGCCCACAATGCGGCGTAACGGACGGGGCCACACTTTTACCAACGTTGGCGTTGCCGAAACTTGATCAAGCTCTGCCTGGTCAGGATGCTGCGACACATCAATAATTTTAAGCGTGTATGGTTGGCTGAGGGACTCTTCCAATAGACGATGTAAGGTTTGCAGCGTCCGCTCTGTGGCGATGCTGTGACCGGAAACAAAGAGCCGCAACACGTAGCCTTTCGCCTCTGGATAGGATAACGAAGGCTCTACCGATGCGATCGGTGTTCCTGGTTGTAGCTGGGCATAAGGCTCCGTCTGGTCATACCGCACCAGCAAATCGTGTGGCTCCCAAAGTTGGGGAAACTGTTGACGATAGGTCGATAAAACCACTGCATCACACACGCCTTCTTTTAAGACTGCTGGCTGCCAGGTGAGATCGTCAGTACCAAAGACGGCATTCAGTAGCGTCTGGTATCTGAGCACCAACGGGGATGCTTCAGCGACTGTCTGCAACTGCTGCGTCCGAGGATTAAGCCAGCGATCGACCGTCGCGGTATAACACGGCACCAGAAAGTGAGGCGGTTCAGACAAGCCCAACAGGTTTCGCAGCGCGATGCAAAGATGCAGATGCCAGCGTTCTTGCTTTTTATAGTCTATGCCGTAAACTAGACCGCCTCCAGGTGTGAAGAGAGCAATCCCTTTAAACACACCAGCAGCAGCAGGATCAGAATCTGAATGCAATGTCTTTTCCTCTAGTTGGCTACACGCGCCCTCTTAGCGATTGTGCCATTTCGTTCGGTTTCGGCGACATCTCCAAAGCAACCTCTTCTGTAATCCGTCCCGCTTCGTAGAGTTTGTAGAGAGACTGATTCATCGTACACATGCCATCAAACGTGCATCGGGGAATGATTTGCTCAATCTCCTCAATTTCACCCCGTCGAATGAAATCTTTAATCGCATCTGTGTTAATCAGAATATCGTGGAACGCAGCGCGTTTGCCATCGGTCGTCCGGCACAAGCCTTGAGAAATGACGGCAACCATTGACTCTGCTAGTGAGATCCGAATCGGCTCCTGCTGCTCTGGTTCAAACAACTGGAGAATCCGCTCGATCGTCTTAACGGCGCTGTTTGTGTGCAGCGTTCCCATTACAAGGTGTCCGGTTTGAGCCGCTTTGAGGGCTGTATTGACGGTTTCTTTATCCCGCATTTCACCCACCAGAATCAAATCTGGATCTTCCCGCAGGGCTGCTTTCAGCGCGTTGTCAAACTTCCGGGTGTGAATGCCCACTTCCCGGTGTTTAATCAACGCCTTTTGGCTCTTATGCACAAACTCAATCGGGTCTTCAATGGTGATGATGTGCTTTGGCATCTCCTTATTGATGTAATCAATCATGGCTGCCATCGTGGTGGATTTACCTGAACCCGTAGGACCTGTGACCAACACTAAGCCCTTGTGATAGTGGCAAACGTCTTTAAAGACAGGCGGCAGATTCAACTGCTCCATCGTCAAAATCTTGAGCGGAATAAGTCGCAGCACCATTGCTGGACCATGCAAAGAGTCAAAGATATTGATCCGCACGCGGGCAAACTCGTACTGAGTGGCCGCGTCAAAATCCAGAGTTTCTTCAAACTCACGAATATCTTCTTCACTCAGAATTTCGTGCAGCCAGCTATAGAAGGTTTCGCGATCGGTGACGGGCCAGTCGGTGGGGTCAATTTCGCCTCGGTTGCGAAAGCGCGGCACTTCGCCAACACCCGCGTGAATGTCTGAGTAGCCCTTGTCAAACGCATGACGCACAATTTCTGCCAGCGTTGGAGAGCCATTGCTAGGCTTACGCAGGTTCGCAGGCATGGCTGGCGGTGCGGCAGGGCGATGTCCGGCAGGCGGGGGAGAGACCGCAGGTGCAGACACGATCGTTTGAGCGACAGCCGGTGGAGGGGCAGGAGGGGATACCATTGTTGGCATCGGTGCACCAGCCGATTGAGCCGAAACGATCGTTGGGGTTGGTATGCCTGCTGGCATCGCAGAAACCATGGTCGGGTTTGCTCCAGCACCGGGCATGGCGGCGGTCATCTGTTGCGTTGCAGCAATCGTGTTGCCGTTGTTGATAGCCGATCGTGCGGGCGGCGGCGGTGCGGGTGGCACACGTGGCGGCGGTGGCGAACTCGGTGGACGCTGTGGTTCTGTCATATGCTACTTCTCTACAAAGCCTAGAGCGGTAAGAGCGATCGACGGACTCTGTTAAAGACCCGTGCAGTGTTGCTGGTAGCGATGGTGACTGAGCAGCGAAACAGCGTGTGTAAGATCAAGTCAGGCAGTCCGTTGCGATGCACCCACGTTTGCTCAGGCAACGGCGTTGTTTGTCTACGCTACGCGTCTTCACTAAAATAACAGACACTCATCTCTACAGCAGTTTTCCCATAACTACGGTTGTCCTATCATGCTGATGTTGCAACACAGGCTAAATGAGTCTAATGAATGATGAGTCTCCAAAGGGCACCGAAGCCTGGTATGTCGTGAAGCAAGACAGTGGTCAATGCCGCATCCTGCCTGCAAATGACCTTGAACTGGAGAAGACTGTCGATGAGCCACCGGCGCTAGAGCGTTGGGGACCTTACGGCTCACAGCAGGAAGCGATCGCCCGCCGCGTCGGCTTAATCCGCGCTGGAAAGTGCCAACCGGCTTAGAACGTTAAGGTTAGTTCGCCACAGCTTAAGATGCTTTTTGCTGCTGCGCCTGTAAACCCTTCAAGCCCTTATAAGGCGGCGTTGTCGATTCTGACCTCATCCCATCAACAAAACCGCCAGCTTCCAGCGCGTTCATGATTTTGGTCACGCTCTCTTCTACAGTTTCTCGATCGGTAAAACAAGTGATATCAGGGGTTAAAGGCGCTTCATAAGGAGCATCAATCCCTGTAAAGGCTTTTATCTTCCCCTTCCGTGCGGCTGCATACAGTCCCTTAACATCGCGTGATTCGCAGATTGTGAGGGGAGCATTAATGTAAACCTCAAGAAAATGATGGATCATTGCCTTCATTTCATCCCGCACCAACCGATAGGGACTAATGGTTGCCACAATGACAATTACACCATTGCGGCTGAGTAGATTCGCCACAAAACCCACTCGTCGAATGTTGGTATCCCGATCTTCTTTGGTGTAACCAAGTCCTTGAGACAAGTTAGTGCGAATGACATCACCATCAAGCAGCTCAACCTGAAGCTGCTTTGCCGAAAAGATGCGCTCTAAGGTTTCCGCAATCGTCGTTTTACCCGCACCACTTAGTCCCGTTAACCAAATAACCACTCCGTTCGTTTTCATGCACAAGCTCAACTTTGTGTCTTTCTCTGTCTACTCTTTAGTCTTGCCGCATCATCACATCACTCTTTAAGGTGGAGTAGCGCTTTAAGTTTGAACCATTGCGATCGCAGCCTCCAAAATTTGCTGGTTTTCATCGCTGCAATTTCAGCTTGCTGATGGTCAAGCTGGGACTGAAACTGATTCTTTAAGTGTTCTTTGCTCTCCAGAAGCTGAGCAGTGTCTTTTTGAAGCAGGCAGTTCTCTTCTTGAAGCGTCCGATTTTCGGTTTGAAGTAACTGGTTTCTTTGACTAACGTTTGCCAGCTCTTCTTGAGCAGAAAAAAGCTGATCCTTCAACGTAGTCACTTCATCTTTAATCTTTTTCTGCAAGCATCTTAAATCTAACCAGTCTGTGAGCAGCCAAGCGGTTGGTGAAAGCAGCTCCTGATTTAAAGACGTTGAATGCTCACTAAAACCTGTTGCAGCATTAAGCTCCTGATAAAGCATATAAGCGTCTGGGAAGTAGCGCTGAATGAGCATTGCTCGTTGAGAACTAGACGTTTCTGTTTTTAAGAGAGAGCCATCGTATATACTTTCTGTCGGAGAATCTAGCGGAATGCTTAAGCGTTGGCTGAGCAACTCGATAAAAGCAGTAGGGTGATCAACAACCTGCTTGAGGTGAGCTAACAAACATTTTTCTGGAAAGCGATTGTAAAAATCTAAAATAATTTGATTGTAGTTCGTCCATACGTCTAGAGCAAACTTGGGGTTGTGATGAAATGTGATGTCACCCCTACGGTAGAGAGAGTCAATGACCTCCCACGGCGATCGATAAAGCAACAAAAACTTTGCAGTTGGAATAAAATCGCCCCAAAAATTTAAGAAAAGGGTTGTTCTAGGATCTTTCCAGCCCCAAGGTTTTGTCAATGAAGCGTTTGTCTGAATTAGTGTTTTTGCTTTATCAACATAGTATTCAGGAACGTGAACGGTTCTCTCTGCTGTCCAACCATCATTGAGACCGATCGAAAATAGAGCTTCGCGGTGAAAATTGAAAAAATCAAGGTTTTCAAAATGCCCTTTTACATTACTAAAATTTCCTTCTAAAAGTTGCCGGCCAATATCTAAGCCTGCACTTTGCAGAAGCGATGCTGTTAAAGACGTACCCGATCGATGCATTCCAGCCACTATCAGAACAGGTTGCTCACTGTTTCCGTTATCCTGCATCTAAAGCAATCTCCACAGCGTCGTTTCTAGTTTCTAATTGTATCGGAAATGAAAATTTAAGCCTTCATTGACACATGCGGTCATGGGGTCGCAAAGAGGCTGGGCAACGCGAAGCGATGTAAGGCTAAGGAACAGACCCCACTAGAGTGATCGAAGCTAGTGCCGAACCGGGATAGCATCAGACGCTGAAGCCAGCCAGCGCTTTCAATACTTGAAACA
>JACMKO010000089.1 GCA_014380065.1 Leptolyngbya sp. ES-bin-22
CGCGCCACACGAAACTCTAGCCCTTCTTGCAGCAGAATGGTCATCGCCTCCAAGCAGCCTTGCACGGTGACGACTGCATCAAAAAGCGCTTCTTTGTCTTCCTGCAAGTCTTTGTTATAGGCAAGGGGCAAGCCTTTCATCAGCACCAGCAGTCCTTGGAGGTGTCCGAAGACCCTGCCCGTTTTGCCGCGCACGAGCTCTGGCACGTCAGGATTTTTCTTCTGGGGCATGATGCTGGAGCCTGTGGAGCAGCTATCTTTGAGGGTGACAAAGCCAAACTCTTCCGATGCCCACAGGATCACTTCTTCAGACAGGCGGCTGAGATGCACCATGATGAGGCTGGCAGCGCACAGGAATTCAATGGCAAAGTCCCGATCGCTCACCCCATCCAAACTGTTGGCATACACGCCGCCAAAATTGAGCAGCTTAGCCGTGTAGTGGCGATCGATGGGAAAGGTCGTGCCCGCCAGTGCCCCAGAGCCGAGGGGCGAAACGTTGACCCGCTGATAGATTTCACCCAAACGCTCCCAATCGCGCTGGCTCATTTCAAAGTAGGCAAGCAGATGATGGGCGAGGCTAAGCGGCTGTGCCCGCTGCAAGTGGGTGTAGCCAGGGATCAGCGTTTCGACGTGCTGCTCTGCCAGCGTGAGTAAGATCGACTGAAACGATCGCACCCGTTGACGGATCTGCTGGATCTGGTCGCGCAGATAGAGGCGTGTGTCGGTGCCCACCTGGTCATTGCGCGATCGTGCCGTGTGCAGCTTCTTGCCAACATCACCCACAATGTCCGTTAAGCGGTGCTCCACAGCAAAGTGGACATCTTCTGCTTCAATACCAGGCTTAAACAGTCCCTGCTGATACTCCTGTCTAATTTGCTCCAACCCCTTGACCAACTGTTCGCCCTCAGCAGCGGAAATGATGCCTGTGTGCGCCAGCATCTGCGCATGAGCCTGCGAACCCGTCAGGTCATATTCAATCAGTTGAATGTCAAACCGAATGCTGGCGTTAAACTGGGCGATCGCGGGGTGAAGCGCCGACTCAAACCGCTGACTCCAGGTAGAGGGTTGGCTTGCCGCTGTCTGAGAGGGGTCTTGATTCAAAGCAATCCTCAGGGTGATTAGAGGGGTAGATTCTAGGTGTCTGAATTTGTTGAAGCCACGAGGTTTTGACGCTGATGTCGTAAGCTTTAGCGTTAACCAAACCTTATGCAAGTACTTGTTGCAAAAAAGATTCCATGACTGTTAGCAGCAGGGGCAATCTTAGCGCAAACTAACGGCTCGCTTAACCAAAGGATGTAAACGTTTTGACAAAATACCCAAAAATAATGCCGATGAGAAACGCCCAGACTTGTCCCGTTTTGACAAAGTTATTAAAGGCTTTTTGAACATCACCAGCAAGATCAACTTCAATCTTTTTGTCACCTAGAGCTGCCAGGTCAACGGGCAAGTGCCAATGAGCTGGCTGTAACGGATGAATCCAGGACGTGTCGAGCCAGTAAGTCGGATCAATTGACCAGCTTGCCACATCCGCGATCGCACTAATGACCATTGCCCTTCTCCCCTTCCTAATTGATGCAAGCGAACTGATGCAAATAAATTGCACACATTTATCTTACAGAACTGAAAGAATACCAGAAAACTATCTTGGCGATCGCATGGCTTGTATACAAGCAGTGGGGCGATCGAGAAGGGGTTAAGAGGATGTTTGAACAGTCTTCTCTCATGGCATCCCCCACCTTTTGATAGGATCTGTTGTCTACTATACGATGACACGCGGAGTTTACCAGTAAGTACGTAGGATAGCGTTGTATTTGCGTAAAAGCCTATGAAGACAATCTCTGAGACAGATGCGAACGTTGAAGCGGGATTGAGCAGCGCTTCAGAAGACTACCCATTAGCTTCAGTCCCTTTGAGTGCCCGTAAATCGATGGCATCTCTGGCACCATTGCTCATTGGTTTTACCCTTTATTCTGGTACGCTCTTTGCCGGTGGCTTAGTGGGTCCTGCGTTTAAGTTTTTCCCTGATTTAATTGGGTTAATCGTGGTTGGCAACTTGATTTTGGGGACATATGCTGCCGCACTCAGCAGTATTGCCGCCAAAACAGGTCTCAGTACAGTGTTGATGGCGCGCTTTAGCTTTGGCAGCGTTGGTTCACGCTGGGTTGACTTTATTTTGGGCTTTACGCAAATCGGTTGGTATGCATGGGGGACGGCACTGATTGCAGATTTGCTCAACAAGCTGGCTGGGGTGCCAACGTCCTGGAATTGGCTGACTATTCTCTTTTTTACCTACTTTTTCTGTTCCACTGCGTACCTTGGCTACAAGGCAATGGATTGGCTGAGTCGTATTGCCGTGCCTGCCATGCTGGTTTTGATGGTGTGGTGTTTGGCGATCGCCTCTAATAAAGTTGGCGGCTGGGAAGGTTTACAGGCAATCCAGCCCACCAAGGAAATGACGATCGGCGCAGCCTTGACCATTATTGTGGGCACGTTTGTTTCGGGCGGCACTCAGGCTACGAACTGGAGTCGCTTTGCTAAAAACGGCAAGGTTGCAACCATTTCAACCCTGCTTGCCTTTTTCTTTGCTAACGGCTTTCTCATCTTCAGTGGCGCGTTTTGCTCTTTGGTATATGCCAACGTCCCTGCGATCGCCGACAGTTCCGACATCGTGCAAGTCATGGCATACCAGGGTCTAGTTGGCTGGGGCTTGTTGCTGTTGTTCTTGAATATGTGGACGACCCAGGACAATACCATCTATGCCTTTTCGGTGGCGGGTGCCCACATGTTCCGCACCAATAAGCGAACGCTGTTTGTGCTGGGTGGTGCCACGATCGCCCTGGTTTTAGCGTGGGGTGGCATCTACAAAATGTTGGTGGAATACCTGATTTTGTTGGGTACATTTATTCCGCCGATCGGAGGGGTCATTATGGCTGATTTTTGGCTGCATCGCCGTGGTGCCTTCCCACCGCTTGACGCGCCTCAGCCTGCGTTCAATTGGGCGGGGGTGATTGCTTATGTTGTAGCATCGGCGATCGCTTACTTCACGAGCAAAGCTAGCCTTGGCATTGCACCCATTAACGGCATTGTTGCAGCCGTCATCCTTTATGTGGTTTTAAGCAAGGTTCTGCCGCAACAAACGTCTCGTAGCGTTGTGGGCTAGCAAAACGCTTTCTGTAGGGACATGACATGTGACGTTAC
>JACMKO010000010.1 GCA_014380065.1 Leptolyngbya sp. ES-bin-22
ACTTGAATAACTCAACCCACGCTATTGTTTGCATAGAACTCATTCAATCTAATTTTGAGATTCAATCTCTTGTGACTGCTTAACAGACTTTAAATTTTATCTTAATCTTAACTATTAACTGGAGAGCTAACTATTGATTCATCGGACTGTTTCTGCATAATAACCATCGGTTCGGAGACTATCAGGACTCTTTCCATATAACACCTTCTCGCCGGAGTTATTAAGAGATGCTGCCCCTCAAGCTTCTTTGAAAAAGCGGATCAATTCACGCACATGATCAGTGTTTAGTCAGGATGGTTCCAAGGTTTCTGCGATTATCGTTGCGCTCAATGCCGCAGAACGGGTTAGTCCAGAAGGCAAAAAGGTGCCAAAGTTCTCTAGCCTGCATTATTCATGAGTAATGGCAAAAACAGATGAACGTAGCCAGGTAAAGAGTGCAACCAAGAATTTGGGAGTGGGCAGGGAACAAAACACCGTAAACACGAGCACGAACGGCAAAAACAGCCCTAAAAAACCACCACAGACACACTGATCCTATCAAGGTCTAAAATCAGCTCAAAACCAGCGCCTGTGAGGAGACTAATCGTTGGGTAATCTGACGGAGTTCATGAGCAAATGGACAATAAGCAGCTAACTCCACTAACACCCGCCGTGCTGAAACTTTGACTCTAGCAGCCCCTTTGATCAGCATGGCTTGGAGGCGTGGGACTTGGGCGGTGGCAAACTGAGTGCCTGCGGCGGCTTGCCGAATCGCCAGTAGCAGAATGTAAGCCGCTTGCGAGAGCAGGAGGCGAAACTGGTTGGCAATGAAGGTATGGCAACTGAGGCGGTCGGCTTGAATGCCGAGCTTCAACTCTTTGATCCGATGTTCACTGTCGGCTCCCCGCTGCACATAGAAGTCGTCGTAGACCTGGTGTGCGGGTTCTTCCAAGTTGGTGAGCACAAAGCGCGGGTTCGCTCCTTTGGGCAACCATTCAGCCTTCATCACCAATCGTCGAAGTTCATCCCAACTGGCAGCGGCATAGAAGACATCATCAAACAACCGCGCCTTCTCGCCAGTCTTGAGATATTGCAACCGCGCCCGTTCCAGGAGGTCAGCGATTTTGCGCTCAGTCACCGCATTGCGAGCAAAGCCAACCGCATAGCCGACCTTGGAGCGTTCACACACCCGCAAGATTTCGGGCAACGCAAAGCCTGCATCGGCTCTCAAGATGATACGAACACCTGGAAACGCCCGCTTTAAGCGCCAGAACAGCCAGCGCAAAATGCCGGCCACCCCTTTGCCGGAGTGACTATTGCCTGCCCTCAACTGCAATACTACCGGGTAGCCGCTCTTCGCTTCGTTGATTAAGACCGGAAAGTACATGTGCTGCCCAATAGTAGCCGTGAAAACAACTCAACTGCTGTTGCCCGTGCGTTGGGTCATCCCACCCATCGATGTCCAACACAATTTCCTCGGGAGCCTGCCGATATTGTTTGATAAAGCCATCCACCATTCGACTTCGCATCCGCGAAACTTCCCCCTTGCTGATATGGTTCTCTAGGCGAGTCATGGTGGGTTGACTCGCTAGGTGCCCTTGATGGGCTAGCGGCAATCGGTCACAGGCAAGTTTATAAATAGGGTCATGGCGCAGTTGGTTGCTATCGTTGGCATCTTCGTACCCGCCGACGAGTTGATACACCCGTTGACTCACTAACTGCTGTAGGCTATGCGTAATTTTGTTGGGGTCGCGCCACTCCTCGATGCAGTCGGCAATTCCTTGGCAAACTTGCCTCTGTTGTTCGGCTTGTCGAGCCAGCAAAATCCCCGCATCCGAACTCAATTCCAGGTCGGAAAAACGAACCACTAGAGACCGATGGGAATAAAAATCGTAGGGCAGGTCTGAATCACACTCTGTCATGGCACAATAAGGACACTAAAAATTCTAGAGAGCTTGATTCTATTCGGTTTCAAGCTCTTTTTCTTATCCTTCTTTTCCCCCTTCGTGAATAATCCAGGCTAGCAGCACAAGGATATTGCTGCGGTTTGTGTCGCTTGGCTCGGTAAATGTCGTTTTGACAGGCTTTTGTCGCTCAACCGTCTCAGCCCATCTCTCAAAACTCCTTGCACCGCGACTATTGCTTGGGAGGTGGCACGACGATCGCCTACCTGTGTTCAAGTTTGTGCTCATCAATTCGCTTGCTTATGTTTTGTGATCGCGATTTTAGTCAGTGCGGCGAGGAGAAAGAGTGCCAGGCTCTAATCAGTTCTCGTTGCCAATAAGCCGTGTGCCGGATCGGTAGACAAGTGTGTTTATGTCTTACTTAGAACAGAGGCTACGACCTGACGATCTGGCGGTGCAAGCAAATAGCTCATATCAGGTCCCGTAGGAATCATGCCCCCTGGATTGAGCGGGAACAGATTACCGTAATAGTCTCGCTTGACTGCCTCAAAGTCACAGGTACCCGCCACTTCAGGAAGCTGGTACAGTTCTCGCAGATAAGCCCCTAAGTTTGGGTAATCCTGAATTCTACGACGGTTGCACTTGAACAGACTGTAATAAACTACATCAAACCGGAACAAAGTGGTGAATAGCCGAATGTCTGCCAACGTGAGGCTGTCTCCACAGAGGTATCGATTAGTTTCTAACCGAGCATCAATCTCGTCCAGCACTGTGAATAGCTCGTTGCAAGCAGTGTTGTAAGCGACTTGAGTTTGCGCAAAGCCACAGCGGTATACCCCATTGTTGACAGCATGATAAATTTTCTCATTCCAGTGATCAACCGACTCTCGTAGTGATTCTGGATACAAATCGAGATGAGGATGCTGGGCAAACTCGTTGAACTGAGCGTTCAAAATCACAATAATTTCTGCACTTTCGTTATTGACGATCGTCCCGGTCTGCGTGTCCCACAGCACAGGAACCGTCGCTCGTCCGGCGTAGCCCGGTTTGGCTCGTTGATATAAATCAGCCAGAGTATAGCAACCGTCCTCTGGCTGATTGAATACCCAACCTCCCGATTCGGGCGAGGGTGAAACGATCGCGACTGAAATAACCGCTTCTAGCCCTTTGAGCACACGCACAACCAGCGTCCG
>JACMKO010000090.1 GCA_014380065.1 Leptolyngbya sp. ES-bin-22
AACGCAGCGCCGTACCGCTTCTTTTCCGTAGCCCAGCAGGGTGGGCATTGCCCACTCTACGACTGTAGCTGTAGGTTGGGTAGAAGCATGAAACCCCGCGCCCGCATTGGTTACGCTATCACTTTTCTGATATGCCGGAACGGCTTTACTCATCCTACAAATAACTGCCTCCCTACTTAGCACTGCCGCATCGCATAGCTTAAATGCCTTTAAAGCCCACTCCCGCCTCGATCGTTTGTTCGGCTGGAACAGAATCTACCGTAGCTGCGGCAACTCTACGAGCAGCCTGACGCTGAAGCCCAATCTGACTGAGAAGCAGCCCCAGCAAAATGATGCTGCCACCAATGTATTGGGCGCGGGTGGGAATTTCACCTAGAATTTCATACGCTGCCACAATGCCGACGATCGGGGCAAACGAGCCTACAACCGAGGCGGTAGAAACGGAAGACGCTCGTAAGCCGGTGAGCCAGAACGATTGCCCTACAACCACAATCACACCGCCATACGCCAGCATCCACTGCCAAAGAAAGGGAGAAAGTGCTCCCATGAAATGGGCAGGACCGTAAAGCACCAAGGCCGCGACGAAAAAGATGACCGTTCCCACTCCAGTCCGAACAATAGTGAAAACACCCAACGGCACTTTAGACAGCCGTTTTTTGCCAAGAATCGTGGCAACTGCTAGCGCGATCGCGCCTGCTGCTGCCAGCAGTTCACCGAGACCGAGATGAACCCCTCCCATTTGCATCATGGTTTCTTTGGCAGGCTGTAGGACGATCGTTAGAGCAACCCCAATGAACGCCACGATCGCGCCTGTCGCCTCCCACCCGTTGACGCGATCGCGCAAAAGCCAGATGGATAATGCGAGAGTCAACGGGGGTTCCAAGCGACCAATCAGAACTACATTCGTCACGTCAGTCAATGCCAAAGCCTGAAAAATTAAGCCAGGAGCCAGGGCACCAGACAACACTGCGACTACGAACAAAGTCCGCCATTCTTGCTGGGAGCGTTGCTTTAGCAGCGTCCAGTGCCACTGTCGCCGATGAATGATGACTAGAATGAGCAGGGCACAAAGATTGCCAACAAACAGAACATTGCAAAGCGAGATCGGATTCCGTCCATCAACAAAGTTTTGAGCGCCAATTTCTGTAATTTTGCGGGTGACTGCACTTGAAGCCCCAAAAATCAGGACTGCCACCCAAAGATAGGCTTGTCCAGGAATCCGCTGCATCAATTGGCGTAGAAGGGTTGCCCCTTTTGAAGAAGAGTGCGTCATGGTGATTGTTCAACTATTTGCCCATCTCAACGAGAGCCGCTTTCTCAGCAAAAACTAAGCTTTTCATTAGCGCTACATCATTCTATGGAAAATGCTTCGACTAAAATGAAAATATTCTCTTTAGTTAGAACTTTTGGATTAGTTTAGATGTTTGGGTAATGTTAATCGTTTGTGCGTTGATCATCATTCAAACGTACCCGACAGCAAGACAGTTATTCAAGAGTTTTACTCGGATGCAATTAAGGGAACGGGTTATCGGTTGTATTGCAAATGTGTGGGTGGCATTCTGTAGGAATGTTATCTGTACTGTCCCTCCAGAGCGGAAACAGCAGGTCTAGAACATCACCGGGACATCATCATTTGCCAATGCCATTGACACAAAGATTTTGGGCGGCGGTTCGTCAACTCAAGCAAAGGCAACTCGACCCTGCTTCACTTCAGTTTCGCTTGACTGTAGAAATTGCGGCGCTCTCAGTGTTGTGCTTGGCGTGTGTTGCCATCTGGACAAGCTGGAAAATGCAGCAACTCTTGATTACGACCCATACGCAGAGTGTTGAATATATTGCCACTCGCTTTCCCCGCGATGTAGAGCTTTACAGCGAGATGCTGCCAGTAGAGACAGGCTTGCAAAAGACCATCAACAACGTGTCAGTGCCAGGGTTAGTGATTTGGGTTAAAAGTGTCGATGGCAAGCAACTCTTGGCTCAGTCAACAGGTATGGATTCCTCCTTTACGGCGACGGATGAACTGATGTCAGTGGCAGAAATGCCGCTCAAGCCTCAGGTCTATAAAATTGGAAGTCGGTTTCTGATTTTGTATTCAGGTCCGGTCACGGTCAGAGGGAAACTGCTGGGCAAGGTTTACATGGCGGAGGATGTGACGGAGGATCAGCGGCAACTCATTGCCGCAATCCAGGGTTTGGCGATCGTGTGCATCCTGGCAACAATGGTGACAATGGCAGCGATCGCTCTACGCATTCGCCGCTTGCTGCAACCCTTAGAAGATATGAATCAGGTAGCGGGCGCAATTTCAGCAGACGATTTAAGCAAAGCCAAATTACAGCTAAGTAATGCCCCAACTGAGGTCAAAGAACTGGCGCAAACGTTTAATATGATGCTTTCGCGGCTTTCGGATGCCTGGGAGCAGCAGCGGCAGTTTGTGGGTAACGTTTCTCATGAACTACGCACCCCGTTGACCGTTGTGCTGGGCTATTTGCAAAGCCTACTCCGGCGCAGTACCAACTTAAATGACTATCAGAAAGAAGCATTAGAAACTGCCGCTTCGGAAGCCAATCGTACCGTGCGGTTGCTCCAAGATTTACTCGATTTAGCGCGAGCCGATAGTGGTTACGCGCATTATTATTTAGAGCCAGTGGGGTTGAATGATCTGGCTTCTGAAGTAGCAGGAATGGCAGAAAAATTTAGCAATCAAGCTATTCAGGTAGAGGCAACAGGCAATGTTACTGCCATTGCAGACCGCGACCGCCTGAAACAAGTGCTCATTAATTTAATTGATAATGCTGTGAAATATTCGGAGCCTGACCAAACCATTACCCTAAGTTTAGAGCAGTCAGATCATCACGCCATTATTCAGGTGGGCGATCGTGGCGTTGGCATTCCACTCCAGGATCAGAGCCGTATTTTTGAGCGTTTTTACCGAGTTGATGAAGCCCGCGCCCGTTCCACGGGTGGTCATGGGTTAGGATTAGCGATTGTGAAAACGCTGGTTGAAGGCATGAACGGCAGCATTACAGTGCGATCGAAACTAGGAGAAGGAAGCGTTTTTGCGATCGTGTTGCCAACCATGTAGCGGCAAAAATGGCAGTCTACTGCCTATCTGAGGGGTGATGCCCCTATTTCCTCTGTGCCTTAAGTTTGGTTTGATAGTCCAGCAGTCGTGTTTCTACCTAGAGAGCAAAACGTCAACCAGACAAGTGAGCCTGTAAGAGCTTACAGTTCACAATGTCTTGCGCTGACTTTTTTTGTGTTCTGTTTGCTACAGTCTTTTGTCAAACATTAATCTCCAGAACATCATGCTTAATGGTCAAGCGATTGCAAAACGAGTGGCTCTTTTAGTTGAGCAAAATGTTGAAGATAGCGAGTTTCAAATTCCTTACAGTGCGTTAAAGCAAGCAGGCGCTAAGGTTGTAGTGCTTGGCTCTCGCATGAATGAAGCATACAAAGGGAAGCAAGGCAGCGTGTCTGTGAAAGCAGATGCCACCACGACAGAGGTACTGGCAAAGGATTTTGACGCGGTGATCATTCCTGGTGGTATGGCACCCGATGCGATGCGTACTAATCGCAATACGGTACGGTTTGTACGAGATGCGATCGCGCAAGGGAAATGGGTCGCAGCCGTGTGTCACGGGCCGCAAGTGCTGATTGAAGGGGATTTGGTGCGAGGCAAACGAGTCACAGGTTTCAAAGCGATTCGCCAAGATCTGCGAAACGCGGGCGCTGAGGTTGTTGATGAGCCGCTCGTGGTCGATGGCAACCTGATTACATCGCGTCGTCCTGGCGATCTGCCAATTTTCACCACAGCGATTCTGAAGCGCCTGGGGCTATCGATACCCGACATCACGCTACCCAACGAAACCGATCGCGATGCTGATTGGTGGAAACTGGGCGAAGCGTGGGGTGGCTCCAGCAAAAGCGAGATTGTGCAGGGGCTGAACACGGCGATCGCGGGCGAGCGCTACGGGTTTGAAGCCTTTGCACACTACGCCGAAAATGCGACTGATGCCGAAATGAGTCGCGTTTTTTTGGCAATCTGCGCGACCCGGCAACACCACATCATCTTGCTGGAAAACCGCTTAGGCATTTTGGGTGAGGAGCAATCGCTGCCAGCCTCTGCCAGCGGTGTCTATGCCCATCTAAAAACATGGCTACAGTTTAGCCGGGGCGATGCCAGCCTTTTGCGTCGTGCCCTGGGCGATCTTCAAACTGGGGTCATTGATATGTACAAACTCCGCAATAAGCTGACTGATCCTGCAACTGTCGCTATTTTTGACACGATGGAAGTTAACCTTGCCAGCGAAGAACCGCAAGTGGCTAACCTCTATCACACGCGGTTGGTAGCAGAAACGATCGAGCCTCCACAGCCGACCAGCCGCCCAGCGATGGTTGGATGACATGGTGGTTGATGATCAGTCGTTTGTGGTCAGTGGTCAGCTTTGATACCGACTAAACTTACGCAAAACTCACTGGCTTACGTGTCGGTTGACTCCACAACCATCACTGTATGGTCAATACTGGATTGATGAGTTGTAGCGTTGAGGGAGCGATCGCATCACCATGCAGTGGAAACTGCCTGACCGACCAACAGCCCCCTTCTGCCCATCAGAAGTGCAGGGTGCCGTTGTTGTACCGCAAACCGTAAGTGGCTGGCGCAAACTACTCGCGTTTGTCGGTCCAGGGCTGCTGGTTTCGGTGGGCTATATGGACCCAGGCAACTGGGCAACAGATATCGGAGGCGGCTCCAAGTTTGGCTATAGCTTGCTAGCCGTTGTTTTTCTGTCAAACCTGATGGCGATCGTCCTGCAAGCGCTATGTGTGCGTTTGGGGCTGGTTACAGGTCGTGATCTGGCGCAGCTTTGCCGCCAGTCGTTTAGCCGTCCGATCAATTTAGTGCTGTGGTTCTTTGCTGAAGTTGCCATTATTGCTTGTGACCTGGCAGAAATCCTGGGCAGTGCTTTGGCGCTCAATCTGTTATTTCACCTGCCGTTAGTTTGGGGTGTTTGTATTACCGGACTGGATGTCATGGTGGTGCTGCTGCTGCAAGGCAAGGGTTTTCGGTGGTTGGAAGCGATGGTGCTTGGGCTTGTGGCAACGATCGCCCTTTGCTTTGGGGCGGAAATTTTGCTGGCAAAACCAGACTGGGGTGCAGTGGCGCAGGGGTATCTGCCGCAGCTCGACATTTTGCAAAAACCAGAGAAGCTGTACATTGCCATCAGCATTCTGGGCGCAACGGTGATGCCCCATAATCTCTACCTGCACTCGTCGATCGTGCAAACCCGTTCCTGGCAACAGTCGCCACACCAACAGGCAGCAAATCAACGCGATGCCATTCGTTACGCCACGATCGACTCCACCCTGGCGCTTTCGGCGGCTCTTTTTATCAACTCTGCCATTAGACCTCTTGCATATTAGATTCTCAAATGCCCTGAACCAGAGGTTTTCAACCAAATCTGACAAAGTTAGCTTTAAATCTTAGTCACAAGCTAGACCAGAGAATAGTCTCAGACCCCAGCTCTTCGTTAATTTGCAAGAGGTCTATTCTCATTGTGGCAGCCGCAACCTTCCATTTTTCGGGCAATCAGGACGTTGCCGAAATCCAGGATGCCTATCGGCTGCTGGCTCCTCTACTGGGAACAGGCGCTGCCAGTGTTCTGTTTGGTTTAGCACTGCTGGCATCGGGGCAAAGTTCCACACTCACAGGCACCCTGGCAGGGCAAATTGTCATGGAAGGCTTTTTAGATCTACAGATTCCCTGCTGGCAGAGGCGGTTAATTACTCGCGGACTGGCGATCGCCCCAGCTCTGGCAGGCATCCTCTGGTTTGGTGAACAGGGCATCGGCAAAATGCTGGTGCTCAGTCAGGTCATTCTCAGCCTCCAGCTTCCGTTTGCGATTTTTCCACTCGTATTGTTTACGGGCAACGCTGCTCTCATGGGCAAGTTTACCAACCCTCGCTGGCTCAATGCGATCGCCTGGGCGATCGGGCTGGTGATTACAGGGCTGAATGTTTGGTTGCTGTGGCAGACGTTGTTGGGTGGTTAGGGATCTGCGGGTTAATAAAGTACCAATGAGCCAGGTTTCGACGACGCTCAACCTTCAAGCCTCGCGGGTTGAGCGCAGTCGAAACCCGATCCCCTGGGAGCTTATTTTCTTGCAAGTCCCTTAGCGCTGCTGAGCGATCGATCAATCAGTACTCATCCGTAGCTTTTTTTACAAAGGATTACGGCACGTGTTGCTTCAAACCTGCTCGCTTAGACAGCTATTTCTCAGACGCTAACGGCACAAAGTCATACCCAAACTGAGAGCCGGGAGCGGGTCGAACCTGCACGACAACCC
>JACMKO010000091.1 GCA_014380065.1 Leptolyngbya sp. ES-bin-22
GCCATCAACACAACGCCATTCACAACGCTGATTTCGTAGAGCCTCTCAATGTAAAAATCGTAGGACAGCAGATCTTGTACGACCCGCCAGGGTAACTGCACCGATCGCGACCAGGCTTTGTGGAGGTAAATCGTGGCTCCGAGACCACAGCCAACGATGCCCGACAGCACCAGCAGCAGTGCCGCTGTTTGATTGAGATACGCCCAGTCAGGTAGCACAGACAAGCGTTGCATCATTAACGGTGTGAGGAGTGTGACGATCGTCAAGGACACCATCGGCACTGCCATTGCCCAACCAACTTCTGGCGCACGGCGGGTTTTTGGCTGCGGTGAACCCAAAAACACTAGGCGAAAAACACGGGTCAAATTCAAAGCGGTGAGCGTATTAACAATCAGCATCACGCTGACAAGCCACGGGTCAGCCGTCCAAAAGTCATCCATGCCCAGTCGCAGTGCCCAAAACCCACCCAGCGGCAAAAGACCCACTAAGCCAGCCGATGCAACTACAAACGCAGTCGTTGTGACTGGCATCCGTGACCAAAGCCCGCCCATTTCGGTTAAGTCCTGGTTATGAGTCGTTGTAATTACAGAGCCAACGCTCATAAACATGAGTGCTTTCGCGATCGCGTGGGCAAACAGCAGCATGAGTGCAAAGCCCGTCCATTGAGTGCCTACCGCAATAAAGACTAAGCCTAAATAGGCACTCGTGGAGTGAGACAGTGCGCGTTTGATGTCGATTTGTGCGATCGCCACTAGCGAAGCCCCGATTGCAGTCGTCGCGCCAATAACCACCAGTGCCGTCAACGCGATCGGCGAAAGGTTTAAGATTGGCTGAAGCTTAATCAGCACATAGGCACCGCTGGCAACCACAACGGAATTTCGCAAAATCGAAGCCGGATTGGGTCCTTCCATCGCCTCATCAAGCCAGAGATGCAGTGGAAACTGAGCACATTTTCCCGTCGGGCCGGCAATCAACGCCAGTCCTAGAAGCGTTGCGGTCATTGGCTCCAACGTTGCCGTTTCTGCCCATTCGTAGAGATCAGGAAAACTCCAACTTCCGCTCAGGGTGGAGAGTGCTACAACACCCATGAGCAGCAGAATATCGCCGACGCGCTTGGTTAAAAAAGCATCTCGTGCCGCCGTCACTACTAACGGCTGAGCATACCAAAACCCAACCAATAAGTAGGTTGAAAGAGTTAGCATTTCCAGGAATCCATAGGTCAACAGCAGCGAGTTGCTAAGCGCCAGCCCGCTCATGGCTCCCTCAAAAAACCCCATCAGGGCAAAAAACCGCGCCAGTGCCCAGTCTTTTTCCATGTACCCTAACGCGAACAACTGCGCCAGCAAACTTAGTCCTGTGACCAGTTCCATCGCGCCCACGCTGATCGGTGAGATATCCAGTACAAACGTTAAATCCAGGTCTGCCGCGTGGAACCAGTGAAAAATCAACGCTTGGGGTGGCTGATGCCAGGTCGCCCTGAAGACGACAGTACCGTGCAGAAACGATACCACCGTCATAAACAAGTTAAAGTACGCGGCGGGTCGGGGACCGGTACGACGGATGATGCCAGTTGACCAAGGCAACGTCAGCACAGCGCCTATCAGCCCATAACAAGGTATCCACCAACTTGCTTGGAGGAGAAACTGAATCATCGAAACATTATCTCACTGAAAGTTCGGCAATCTTTCTAGCGTTTAAAAACTTAGCTTCAAAACGCTTTAGCAGGGTTCAAAAAACATATGAACTCTAATTAATTAGCAATGTTTTAGCGTATTACTTTAACTGCCTTTACTTTAGCTTAAGTTCGACGCTCCAGAAAAGCAAAACTAGGACACCAGAAGCAATAATGGGCTTTAAAAGCCCTGTTACGCTCTATTAAGCGCAGCCTTTGCGGATGCATAGATATTAATCTATGCATATCACTGAAATTAGTCTATGTGTTTACAAGCAGCTCTTTTGTCGTTGGCATGGCTGTGCTTCAGAGGCGATCGCACACTGTCTCAGCCTCACTAAAGCGTCATTGCAGGCAGATGAGCGTTCACCCTCTAGTCAGTTATCAGCGGCTTCGGCTGACTGAGATGGCGGTAAAACCAAGAGAACATTGACCAACTGACGGGTTAGATCATTAGAAATCAGCTTTACTAATAACTAGAATCGAAAAATATTATTTACAGTTATATTGCCAAACGTAAGCCAAGCACTCTATTCTTAAATTAAGGTACTCAAGGCTGGAAAAAAGCTTGAATAATGGCATTTCCCGTCATAATTTTAAAGGGTATCCTTGTCAAGCATTATTACCAAATATTTGCACAGTAACTCTGTAGCAGAAGGAAGTAGGAGGATATGCCAATTGCTGTTGGAATGATTGAAACAAAGGGCTTTCCTGCGGTTGTAGAAGCCGCAGATGCAATGGTCAAAGCTGCCCGCGTAACGTTGGTGGGTTATGAGAAGATTGGTAGTGCGCGTGTAACTGTGATTGTGCGTGGTGATGTCTCTGAAGTGCAGGCATCGATCGCGGCTGGCGTTGCTTCAGCGCAGCGGGTAAACGGCGGTGAAGTGTTGTCCACTCACATCATCGCTCGACCTCACGAAAATTTGGAATACGTACTACCAATCCGCTACACCGAAGCTGTGGATCAGTTCCGGGTGTAGTAAGGCAGGATGTTTCATCCAACGTTGTCCACACCACTGGACTTTGGACGGTAGACTTCAAACCGCAGGCTTCGGATCATTCGCGTTGGTTTAGCTGCCAGCAAAACTGTTTCCAATCCCACGTTGAGAGTTGATGCCTGAAGCCCGAATTTTAACCGTTTTCGACTATTTAACTAGGGAGTACGACTCATGGCAATTGCTGTTGGAATGATTGAAACGCTTGGCTTTCCCGCTGTTGTGGAAGCCGCTGACGCGATGGTAAAAGCCGCTCGTGTGACGCTTGTCGGTTACGAAAAGATCGGTAGCGGTCGTGTGACGGTGATTGTGCGCGGTGATGTTTCAGAAGTGCAAGCATCAGTAGCGGCTGGCGTTGACAACGTGAAGCGAGTCAGCGGTGGGCAGGTGCTCTCGACTCACATTATCGCTCGTCCCCACGAAAACCTGGAGTATGTTCTCCCCATCCGCTACACCGATGAAGTGGAGCAATTCCGGGATAGCGTCAGCGGTAGAGCGATTCATGCCGGTCCTTACACCAGACCATAAAGCGACATGCAGATTGCGAAAGTCCGTGGCACAGTGGTCAGCACTCAAAAAGAGCCAAGCTTGAGCGGCGTGAAGTTCCTCCTCTTACAGTTCATGGATGAGGAGGGCGCTCCACTGCCCCGCTATGAAGTGGCAGCCGATCAAGTGGGTGCTGGGCTGGATGAATGGGTGTTGGTTAGCTGCGGTAGTGCTGCTCGTCAGGTGGCGGGCAGCGAACATCGTCCGATCGATGCTGTGGTCGTGGGGATTATTGACACGGTAAATGTGGACGATCGCCGCCTTTACAACAAGCGAGACGACCGTTAGCTCTTAGACTTTAAACTCTGAGCTTTAGACTTTAGTGCTTTATGTGAGCTAATACAGTGCTGAAGCTTCCTTAAGGACTTAAGTGAGCAGGCTCCGATCGCTTGGATCAATGGCAATTGCTTTCAGCGTGAGGAGTTGTTTGCGGCAGAGTGTGGGTGTTGCTGCCTCTAGTTCAGCTTTGGTCTCAGCAGCTTTGCTTAATCGGCTCTCTCATTCTCACCCACAACTGAGCCTCGCTCAATTTTTCATAGGAGAATTTTTCATGGTAGCGCGTAGCTCTGCGGCTCCCCCTACTCCCTGGTCGAAGAGCCTGACCATTCCAAAAATTGATGAAACTGCTTATGTGCATTCGTTTTCTAACATTATTGGAGACGTTCACGTTGGTGCCAAGGTGCTGATTGCGCCCGGAACGTCCATTCGTGCTGATGAGGGTAGTCCCTTTTACATCGGCAAAGGCACGAATGTACAAGATGGTGTAGTCGTTCATGGTCTAGAGCGTGGGCGCGTCATGGGTGATGACGATAATGCTTACTCTGTCTGGATTGGGGATAACGCTTCCATTACCCACATGGCGCTCATCCACGGTCCTGCCTACGTTGGCAGCAACTGCTTTATTGGCTTCCGCTCCACGGTGTTTAACGCACGGGTGGGCGAGGGCAGCATTGTGATGATGCATGTGCTCATCCAGGATGTTGAAATCCCACCAGGAAAGTATGTTGCCTCCGGGTCGGTAATCACAAACCAGCAGCAAGCCGATCGCCTCCCTGATGTACAGGCAGATGATATTAAGTTTGCAACCCATGTATTGGGAGTTAATGATGCGCTGCGATCGGGTTATCACTGCGCCGACAATGTTAGCTGTATAGCATCTGTGAGGGACGAAATGACGCGGGCTTATGAATCGAGTGAGTCGAGTATGACGGATACACGCTTAAGTGCAGATGTAGTGCAGCAGGTACGTCAGTTACTTGCTCAGAATTTTCGCATTGGTACCGAACACGCCGATGTGCGGCGCTTTCAGTCTGCCTCCTGGACAAGCTGTGCGCCGATCCAGGCAACACGGGAATCAGAAGTTCTTGCTGCGCTAGATACTTGTCTAGATGAGCACAGCAAAGAATACGTCCGTTTGATTGGGATTGACCCTGAAGCGAAGCGTCGGGTTCTGGAAACCATCATTCAGCGACCCAATACAAGAACGGGTGATCAGACGAAACCAACGGCTACAGCCTCTAGCAACGGTTCTAGTCGAGCTAGTGTTAGCTCAGGTAACTCCAACTCACCTCAAGGCGCACTGAGCCAGGATGCGATCGCACAAGTGCGTCAATGGCTGGCTCAGGGCTATCAAATTGGCTCAGAGCACGCGGACAAGCGTCGCTTTCAAACTAGCTCTTGGCAAAGCTGCGGCGCGATCGGGTCTCAACGTGAAGCCGATGTCATTGCAGATTTAGAGCATTGTATGGCTGAGCATGGCGGCGAGTATATCCGCCTGATTGGCATTGATTCACAGGCAAAGCGGCGTGTGGGGGAGCTAATTGTTCAGCGACCTGGCACATCGATGTCTGGTCAGCCGTCCGGCGATCGTGCAGCAGCATCCAGCCATACTGGCAGCAATGCTGGTTACACCAGCACTAAGTCAGGCTTGAGTCCAGAGGTGGTTGCTCAAGTGCGGCAATTGCTGTCTCAAGGACACCAAGTCGGCGTGGAACATGCAGACAAACGACGCTTTCAAACCAGTTCCTGGCAGAGCTGCGGCGCGATCGAGTCCAAACGCGAAGCCGATGTAGTGGCAGCACTAGAGCGTTGCATCGCTGAACATAGCGGCGAATATGTGCGCCTGATTGGCATTGATTCCCAGGCGAAACGGCGAGTGGCGGAGATGATTATTCAACGACCGGGTACGGCTACTGCTTATCCTTCCAGTTCATTGCCTGAGCGCGGTGCTAGTTCTGGGTCTACCCATGTTGGCAACAGTTCTAGTGGTGCACCTGCAACAAATTTGAGCCAGGAGGTAGTAGCGCAAGTACGTCAGGCATTAGCTCAGGGCTATCAGATTAGCACTGAATATGCTGATGAACGTCGATTCAAAACCAGTTCGTGGCAGACGGGCGGCGTGATTCAGGCAAAGCGTGAAGCTGATGTCTTGGCAGCCTTAGAAGCTGCTGTGGCGGAAAACAGTCGAGCCTACGTGCGTCTGGTTGGTACTGACCCCCAGGCTAAACGACGTGTGCTTGAAACAACGATTCAGCGACCCAAGAAGTGATTGCACTGTTAGTTGTAAAGTCCTATAGCCTTTCAATCATTTTTGAATGGGTAGATCGCCAACGTTGCTAGGTTTCAACAGCGGTAGACTCTAGCAACTAACAGCTTTCAAGTTTTCAAATGAGGTTCTCGTTCTCATGCACGTGCCGTCGCTACAACCTGTTAGCAGGGATCAATTCTGTGTCAGTGGCGATGTGACCATTCATCCAACTGCCATCATCGCCTCTGGTGTTTTACTACAGGCAGATCCGGAGAGCCACATCATTATTGGCGCGGGTGCTTGTCTTGGTATGGGCACGGTTCTTCATGCTCATCAGGGGACACTCGAAGTGGGTGCAGAAGTAACCATTGGTGCAGGGGTTCTCATTGTGGGTGAGGGCAAGATTGGAGCCAGTGCTTGCATTGGTGCCGCCTCAACCATTTGGAATCACTCGATCGAACATGGTGCGATCGTGCCGCCGCTATCGCTCTTAGGGGCACCCGACCGACAAACAACTGCCACCACATCAGAGCCTGCTCCAGAGCCGACTCCAACTGCATCTGACTTGGTTTCTACGCAGCAAGAGCCGCCAAACGGGACGGTCGACCCGGCTGCAATCTCACCCGCCGCCGAAATTCAGCTCAGTTTCAGCGCTCCAGTGTATGGGCAGGAGAACCTGAACCGTTTGCTGTCCACTCTTCTACCGCACCGACAAGCGTTTTTGAAGGGACAGGAGTGAGAGGGAGATGCGCTTGGGCAAGTCGTTGGGGAGATTGCACGAAAAGAAAGCTGACCGCCTAAACTGCCTAAAGTCTGCGAACTAACATCTAAAAGCTAAAATTATTCGCCATCTGCTGCCTGCTGCTTGTTGCCTGCAATCCAAAAGGCAACGTCTACAATTAAGAAGCGGTAACGAGGTTTACGATGGGGGAAGAGCAATACGATCCAGGCGATTTCAGCGATACTGCCTTGGGTCTGGTGTCTACTCAAAGCTTTCCGGCGATCGTCGGCACGGCTGACATGATGCTAAAGTCGGCTGAAGTTGCCTTAGTGGGCTACGAAAAAATTGGCAGCGGACACTGCACTGCGATCGTCCGAGGCGGCATCTCCGACGTTCGTTTAGCCGTTGCGGCAGGAGTAGAGGCAGCAGAGCAGTTTGGTCAACTGGTGTCTAGTTTGGTCATTGCTCGTCCCTTTCCTAACCTCGAAGCGGTGCTTCCCATCGGCAAGCTGCTAGCTGAAGTCGCCCAGGGAAGCCAATCGAGCCGCTTAAGCAATCAGGCGATCGGGCTACTTGAAACACGCGGCTTTCCAGCGATGGTGGGCGCGGCTGACGTGATGCTTAAATCTGCCGATGTGCAGCTCTCGGCTCATGAAACGATCGGCGCAGGTTTGTGTACTGTGATTATTCGGGGTGCTGTAGCCGATGTGGCAGTCGCAGTCGAAGCCGGAATGCACGAGGCAGAGCGCATTGGTGAACTGCACGCGGTCATGGTCATTCCACGACCATTGAGTGATTTGGAACAAACGCTGCCGATCGCAAGCTGCTGGATCGAGCAACCGAAACCGTTGCGCCTACCCATTACCGCGAAACAACCAGCGGAAGCTGAGCTGATCGTGTTGCCAAGCTTGGAGGCGTTACCTCAACTTGAAGTACAGCAGCTCGAAGTACAGCAGCTTGAAGAGCCGTAACCCAAGCTCTGCAAGGTTCACGCTTGTGAAGAACAGCGTGGTGTAGATATAGCTATAGACAGATTAGTTAGGACGGGGTGCAGGGGTGAAACCCCTGGCTGGGGGCAACGCCCCCACCCCCCTCTGATCCCAATGTCCTAACCTTGGTGGCGACAACTATATTTACGTTTGAGGCTGAAGCTGATCTGGTCGGGCATAGGTACGATCGTGATACTGCTTACAGGCTTGTGGTCTTAATGGCTCTTGTGCCGTGTAGACAAAGAAAAGCGCCGATCGCCCTTGGGTGCGAGACTTGCCATGATGAAACACGGCTATGGGGTCAGAAAAGAGCACGGTTCCAGCAGCGCCTTCGCAGGTGCGCCAGTCTGACCGGGGTACGATCGCTGCCATTTCGTCATCAGTAATCCCCATGTCATAGGGGTTTGAAACGACCCGCTTGGCGAAGCTGGCTTTAATTTGACGGGCGATCGCAGACGTTACGTTTGACCGAGGAATGTACTCATACGGCCCCGTCTCAGTTGCTACATCTGACAAATAAACAAAAAGCTTGATGACTCGGCGGTCTTCTAAATCTCTATGCCAAAGCTCAGTGGTAACAGGACGTTCGTTAGCAAAATCTCGCCGTAAATGGACTCCTTGAAAAGCGACAGGTAGCCCAACATAGTTCTCAATAATGTTGAGCAACCGCTGATTCTGCGCCCAATGGCTGAATGCGGGCAAATCGGTAACCGTAAAAATTTGCGGATAGGCAGGGTTTTTACCTGTACCCCAAGTGGTCATATCCGTACGGCTGGCTAAGTCTGCTTGCATTTCAACCAGCAGTTTCTCAGCGTCTTCCAGCATCGGTGCCGTTAACGGCAGTCCCAGCACTTCTAGCGAGGTGACAAAGGCTCCTGCTTCACGACATGCCTCTACAATCAGTCGATCTTGCGCGGTGAGCGCAGGCAACTGCTTGGCGTGTTGACGTAAAGCAGCCATGTATTGGATTTCAGCTAAGAGGCGATCGATTTTTCGACGAACAAATTTCAGCATAAGATGACGCGAACTGACGTGAACAGGACGGTAGCAAACTACAGGTAATGAACGATAGCGACAAACGGCTATAAAACACAAAGCGATTGAACGTTAGCGGTCAGTCAATGGCTCAAAGCAACCGCTACTGAAGCCGTAAACACTACTGCTCGCGTTCTGATGCAACTCTATAGCCGATGGCACGCCCTAATGGCTCTGCTGGCTCTTTGAGTCGGGTAGCTTCCAATGCCGATGAGCCAAATGAAGCCAGTGTAAAGGCACCGACTGCTGCCATTTGCAGGGGCCAATCTTTAAAGGGGCGTAAATATGCCAGCAAGTCATTGCACCAATAGAAGTAACTACCGAGGCTTTTTAAAATGACCCGTCGAGACATCTGATGAGAATAACCAAGCTCTTGGAGCTTCCAGCACACCTCAGGAATATCCTTCGCTAAAGACCGAGTGAAAATCTTTTTCTCCTGTTCCCACTGACTGGCCCCTACAACACAAACAAGGTACTTATCTTGCGTGACGAAGATGTCACCTTGCGTAGCGCAGTAACCTGTCCAAAATGCCATACCGCCCCAATTTTTGACACTTTCTGGCCACTTTTGCAACGCTGTCTGAGTAAACTCGGTGCGAAAGATTGTAGCCGTGAGAAAAATGACACCGCCAACCGTGTAATGCCCCTCAATACAGCGCTGAAACGCCATTTTACCTGCAACAGGACGCTGCTCAAAATCGGTGGGAAACCAGGGGTCAGGATTGACCTGATCGATCGTCGTATAGTAAGCCGAATAATTCAGATATAGTAAGCCCAGATCGGGGTACTTTCGGAGCGTTTGCAGTACGAAGTTAAGTGTGCCAGCGTCGATCGGATCGTCGTCGCCGACCGTCCAGGTAAAGCGGCTTTTTGACTCACTTAAGCCAAGGGCAAGATTTCTCATGCCGCCAATATTTTCTGAGTTGCGGACTGATCTTAGAGTTGATTCACCCATTACTTGCTGCCACTCTTGAATGACTGTTTGCGTATGATCAGTCGAACAATTGTCATAAACAGTAATGTCGCACTCGTCTTCAAAGCCCTCAATTTCGTTCGCAAACCAGGCAAGCTGAATGTACAGTTGTGGCGCTCGATTGTAGGTAGGAATGGTGATTGAAAGTAGCTTGGTCATAGCCGTTTACCGTCCTATAAAGGGGTTAGACTTCTTGCCGTAACAGAGGCTTTAAGAGCAAATACAGGGGTAAGCCAAAAACCTGATGGATTCAAATGTGGGTAGTTCCAGGGTTTCTAAGCAACTTGTTCCTGACAAGCGGTGTCTTAGTTAGAAATTAAACCAATTATTACGGTTGCTGATACCGCCTTTGCAATATCTTTAACTTTAAACAGACGGATCAACCAAACTACACTCACGTCATCTTGATGACGGATTAATATTTGTTGGAAAAAATAAGAATCGACTTCATTAGTACGTGGTGGAATAACCTGAAAGGCAGAGTCTACAGGCATTGTTGGTTGAGTCACTGCTGTTTGCTATGAGCTTCAGAGCAGTGGTACCCA
>JACMKO010000092.1 GCA_014380065.1 Leptolyngbya sp. ES-bin-22
ACTGACTTGAAACGCGTTTCTTAAAGCATCTTCGGTCAGCGTTTGTAGCCCGATCGCGTCTGCCTGCAATGGTTGGTTGGGATCGCTGGAAAAGATGCCCTGACAGAAGGCATGAAAACTGGCGATCGCCAGTCCTTCTGATCGTCGCCAAACGTCTCCACTTCCCGGTTCGCCAGTTCCCGACTCTACATACTGCCAGCGATCGCCTGCGCCTGCATCAAGCAAGACACTGACGATCACCAGATCAAATTTTGCTTGAGCTTTTTGTAAGGGTGTTAAGCCGTCCAGCTTTGCTTCGAGGTCTGCCAGGCGAGACGGTCCGCCTACTTCAAAATGTCGCCAACGACTGTGAAACGGCACGTTTAAGTCAGGGTAGCTTTCACGCGTGACGTGAATCACATACTCGGCAACCCGATCTAACTGGCTTAGGTCGCAACGAAAATAGCGGAGTTTGTCGGCACATGCCAACTCAAAGAGTTGTCCACAGCGATCGCGGATCGCTGTGGGAGAACGGAGATAGGCGATCGCCGCCGAATCTTCAGGACTGAGTAATTCAAAGGTCATTGTCCCTTTCCCAAACATTAATCACTAAGATCACGACCTTTAACCGCTGCCAGAATAGCTTCTGTCGGCACTAGCCCCTCAGTGTAGTAGCCAGCCGCTTTTTTCGCCTCCATTTCGACCTGGGCATCGGCTGGGATCAAGCCGTCAGGAATGGGGACACGCTCAACGACTGCGATGCCTGATTTAGTGATCGCGTCGTACTTCATATTGCTCATGGAGATCAGGCGATCGATCCGCGTGATGCCTAGCCAGTGCAACACATCGGGCATGAGTTCCTGGAAGCGCATATCCTGCACGCCTGCAACGCACTCGGTTCGAGCAAAGTAGGCATCGGCACGGTCACCTCCTTCCTGCCGTTTACGAGCGTTGTAAACCAAAAACTTAGTCACTTCGCCCAACGCTCGACCTTCCTTACGGAAGTAGACAATGACTCCTGCTCCGCCTGCCTGTGCAGTCTGTACACAACCCTCAATACCATGCACTAAGTACGGGCGACAGGTGCAAATGTCGGAGCCAAACACATCCGAACCATTGCACTCGTCGTGGATACGTACAGCTAGCCCGCGATCGGGATCGGTAATCGCCGCCACATCACCGACAATGTAAACCGTCATGCCACCGATCGGGGGTAAGAAGACCTTTAGATCAGGACGCGTAACCAGTTCGGGAAACATGCCGCCTGTTTGTTCAAACAACGCTCGTCGCAGTGCCGATTCACCCACTCCTAACCGTTTGGCGAGTCCTGGCAAATACCAGACAGGCTCGATCGCCGCTTTCGTCACCACCAAGTCGCCATTTGCTTTCATGATGGTGCCGTCAATCTTGAGGCGACCTTTTGCCGCCGCATCCTGGAGTTCTGGCATGTTGATGTGCGCTTTAGTGATGGCGATCGATGGACGAATGTCATAGCCCTGCTCATAAAGCGGCTTGTAGACTTCTCCAACGAGTGCGCCAAACGGATCTAGCGCCACAATTTTCTCTGGGTCTGCCCAGGCAGGATGGGGTCCCAAAAGCGCTGCGGGAGAGGTATTGGTCAGGTCTGCCCGATGGTCTGACTGCAACTGACCGCTTGCCACTGCCAGGGCGCGGTAAACGCCATACGCGCCAGAGTGGCTGCCAATCACATTCCGCTGGGCTGCATTAGTTAAGGTGCCGATAACGGGACCACGAGTTAGCGGCTCGGCTTCTCCCCAACGAATTGCTAGCGGTTTGGGACCAAAGTTGGAAGGATGGGAGGTCAGAACGATATGCTTCGATTGAGACCCAGTCTTTTTGCTCGACATAGATGCACCTTGTAAATCCCTGTGAAAAAGTGGCTTGGAAGCGATGTTAGACCGCCGCCATCTAGCAATTGCACCGCGCGGCTATGGGTATAAAGCCCAAATTGGCGCGATCGCTGGCTGAGACTGTAATCGTCATGACGGGTAGAGCCTACAATCTTACCAAGAGCACTTCACTGGCAAAGTACCTGAAGCAGCAGAATCTTATAGCCTTTAGTCTTTAGTACGTAGTGCATCAATAATCTGCACGTTTGCTTTGGGAAACGGGTACTGGTCTATATCCGCCAGCGTGACCCAACGCACCTCATCACATTCGATCGCCTGCGGTTCGCCGCTGATGTAACGGCAATGGTGGACGTTCAGCGTCACTCGGAAATGGCTGTAGGCGTGATCAACCACAATCAGACGATCGCCAACTGCAATCTCAATCCCCAACTCTTCGCGAATCTCGCGTTGAATGCAGGCTTCGATTGTTTCGCCTGCTTCGACTTTGCCGCCAGGAAACTCCCACAAGCCACCGAGCAGTCCTTCTTGGCGACGGCGATCGATCAAAATCTGCCCCCGATCGTTCCAGATCACAGCAACACCAATGCTTTTGTGGGGTAATGGGGCGCGAGTTTCAGACATAGGCAGTTTTGCTTGAATGCCTTGATTGTAAGCCTGACAGTGCTCTTTCCAGGGACAGATTGGACACAGCGGTTGGTGAGGCGTACACACCGTTGCGCCCAAATCCATGATGGCTTGATTAAAATCGCGCGGCTGTTGCTGATCTAAAAGCACTTCGGAAAGCTGCCAGAGGTCAGCAAGCGCGCGATTGGGCGGCATCTGTAGCGCCACCAGCCGCGCCAGTACCCGCTTGACGTTGCCATCCAAAATCGCTACAGGCTGGTTGAAAGCAGCGCTGAGAATGCCACCAGCCGTTGTGCGTCCAATGCCAGGTAACTGGATCACGTCAACCAGGCGATCGGGAAACACGCCATCGTGATGCGACACAATCACTTGAGCTGCACGATGCAGATTACGGGCACGGGCGTAGTACCCCAAGCCTTCCCACGCTTTGAGTACCTGCTGCTGTTCTGCGATCGCTAACCCTTCGATCGTCGGAAACAGGTTCAGCCAACGCTCATAGTAAGGCATGACCGTCTTTACCTGAGTCTGCTGGAGCATAACTTCCGAGACCCAAAGAGAGTAAGGATCACGGCTTTGTCGCCACGGTAGATCGCGCCCAAACTGACCGTACCAGGACAGCAGCGTGTGCCTGAGACTGACAATGACAAAACCGGGCGGACGATCGCGATCGTCCGCCCGGTCTAAAGAATGCTGCAAGGAAAGGTTCTTGGCTGTGGGCTTATGGTTATCAAGCGGGAGGCGTGGCATGGCAGTCGAGACGACATGGGGTCGAGTACTTAAATTCAACCCCTTAGTTTAATGCGGCTTGAAGGATTTGCAATCCCAGGATCGATCGCTCCCAAACAAGCCCAGACACGCCTCAGAACGCCTAACCTTCTGAAGTAGAGAGATCCGCCGTAGTCGAGGCAAGAGACTTCTCAAACGCCATGCGCTGTTCAGCATTATGCAAGAAATAGCCGCTCATCATAGCAGAGGCTAACAAACGACCCAAGTCTTCACGGCTGGTCGTGATCATGACGTTAAAACTGTCGGGAGGGAGCGCTCCGAGCAAGCCAACGATGTTCCGCTCCATCACTTGAAAGACATCCGACGATGCTGGTCGGGAGAGTTGAGCAATGGCTTCTGGACTCAAGGATTGGACGTAATGCAAAAACTGATTGCTTGACTCAGCGCCGCCGAGGAATTCTGACATTCGGTCTGAAGTGTTGTTCACTGAAGGAACCTCGATCTAAACTGCTGTGTTTGTATAAACAAATGTATCAGCGCCCATTAAAAACCGAAGTGAGTAAAACCGAACCAGACGTTGGGGGATGGACGCACCTTTAAAGGCTGAAGGCTGAAGGATAAAGGCTAAAAATTAAATCTATTATCCTTTAGCACTTAGCCTTCAGCCTTTCAACTTGCTAAGTACTCGCCGATCGCCGCCTTACGTTTCCGCAGCTTCGTTAGTGCCTCACGCTCAATTTGGCGGACGCGTTCACGGCTGATGCTGAGACGATCGCCAATTTTCGCCAGCGTTAGTGCCTGCCCATCTTCTAGCCCAAACCGGAGTGCCAGCACTTCGCGTTGCTGTGGCGTTAGATCTGACATGAGACGCTCCAAATCAGCGCGTAGGGACGACTGCAAGGCAAAGTCTTCTGGCGAAGCGCCAGTATCTTCCAGCAGCTCTCCCAGTTCGGTGTCCTGGTTGTCGCCTACACGCAGGTCTAGCGAAAGGGGTTGGCGCGATCGCTCCAGATATTCACGCACCTGGCGAGGCGTTAACTCCAGTTCGATAGCAAGTTCAGAGGCAGTTGCAGCTCGCCCTAACTGTTGCGAAAGCTGACGCTGAGCTTTCTTAATCTTGTTGAGCTTCTCGGTGATGTGGATTGGTAAGCGAATGGTGCGACCTTTTTCGGCGATCGCACGAGTGATTGCCTGACGAATCCACCAATAAGCGTAGGTTGAAAAGCGGTAGCCCTTCGTAGGATCGAATTTCTCAACGCCACGCTGCATCCCGATCGTGCCTTCCTGGATTAAATCCAGTAGATCGACGTTACGCTTGGTGTATTTTTTGGCGACAGAAACCACTAAGCGCAGATTTGCTTCAACCATCTTGCGCTTGGCGTTTTCACCCTCAGCGATCGCCTGCTGTAGTTCGGGTTCAGAGAGATTCACGCTCTGAGTCCATTCACTTACAGTGGGCTCATGCCCAAGTTGCTGCAGAAGCGTTTCTTTCGCATCGTATAGCAAGGATAACCGTTGAACCTGTTTGCCATAGAGAATTTCTTGTTCATGAGTCAGCAGGGGAACACGACCAATTTCTCTTAAGTAAGCGCGTACTAAGTCGGTTGATGTTTGAGCGGTCTTCATAGCGCTGTTGAAAAGGTGACAGTGGATAGGGAGCTAGGATCAGTAGCCAGAGGATCAGTAACCAGAAAGTGTGTAACGAAACTGAAACGATGCTTTGAGAAATCTGAACGTTTAGCTAAGAGCGTACATTCAAAAACCTGAGGGGTTGTGCCGGAGAGCGAAGTTGGAGACGAGCAAAACACCGTACTACAGCGGTCAATGAGAAGAGCGTCAGCGCTTATGGTGCTATCAGGGAGCAGGGAAACTTTTCATTGCCAGCTTGATTAGGATTGCTGATGTAACGTATTAACAAATGTAACATTCCTGAGAGAAGACGTATATACCCATCGGCGTATTTCTTTCGATATAAAGGAGCCAGGACTGCCTGCATGAAGGTGTAATTTAGATAAGACTACTCAGGATTGCGCTTTACAAATGCATTCCCTACAACAAAATGCCCTAGTCTGAACTAAGGCAGCACAAACATTTAGCTTCTCTTCAGAACCTTTATATGAAGAAAAGTAAAACCTTCCTGGGTCGTCTTTATCATTTTAGATGGCTGCATCAAGCACCCTCCAGCTACGTCCTGCGTGCCTTGAGCTGTAAGGCTCTTGCAGCCCCTACCCGGAACCCAATTCAGGCCAAGGACCGGTGAATTAAATAATCTGTAAATCTGACACTCTGTAAGGGCATTGCACTGCCATGCCCCTACGCGAGAAATTCGATCTTATTTAATCTGTGTTCCTAAAGTGCTTTTGACGCTCCTGCGACTAGGCAACCGCAGCCTAAACTTGTAACCAATAAGTGAGGGTACTGACAAGAACTTAAAAAGCTCTGAGGCAATCCCTCAGCCTATTTAGTGTCATATTGTCCACCTATCTGATGGATAGCCCGTGCGTGCTTGTTGCCAGCCTCGTTTAATGAATGTAGTCCTGCAACGCTTTAACTGACAGTGGCTGAGACTGGAGCGATCGGATAGCGGCGGTAGTCGCCTTGGCACCCGCGATCGTTGTCACAATGGGAATCTTATATGATAGCGCAGTTCGTCGAATTAAGCGACCATCTGCCTTTGCTTCTTCGCCAGACGGTGTATTGATAATGAGCTGAATTTTCTCATTTTTGATTGCGTCCATGATGTTGGGGCGACCCTCGTGCAATTTCAGCACCAGTTCGACCTCAACTCCTTGCTCACGCAGAACTTTGCGCGTGCCTTCGGTGGCAACCACGTGAAAGCCCAATTCCAAAAATTCCTTGACAACTGGGACAACGGCAGTTTTTTCACGATCGCGCATGGAAACAAACACAGTGCCCTTCAGTGGTAAACGCTGCCCAGCACCCAGTTCCGCCTTTGCAAAGGCGGTGCCAAAGTTGTCGTCGATGCCCATCACTTCGCCTGTTGATCGCATTTCGGGACCAAGAATGGTGTCGGTGCCAGGGAATTTCTCGAAGGGCAGCACGGCTTCTTTGACCGCAATGTGCTTGGGGATGACCTCTTGCGTGTAGCCTAACTGTTCGAGCGATTGACCCGACATCACGCGCGCAGCCATTTTTGCCAACGGCACGCCGATCGCCTTCGAGACAAAGGGTACGGTACGCGAGGCACGGGGGTTTGCTTCCAGAATGTACACCTGGTCGCCCTGCACGGCATATTGAATGTTCATTAAACCTACAACTTTGAGCGCTTTTGCCAGTTGCACCGTCCAGGTACGGATCTGGTCAAGGACTGCCTCACTCAGAAAGACTGTTGGCAACGAGCAGGCAGAATCGCCAGAGTGGATGCCCGCTTCCTCGATGTGTTCCATAATGCCGCCGATCACCACGTGTCCCGTTTGGTCTGCGATCGCGTCTACATCCACTTCCACCGCGTTTTCCAGATACTTGTCAATGAGAATGGGGTGATCGGGTTCGACGAGAACGGCAGCCGTCATGTAACGCTGTAGCTCGGTATCCGAGTAGACGATTTCCATTCCGCGTCCGCCGAGAACGTAGCTAGGACGTACCACGACGGGATAGTTAACGCGACGAGCGACTTCCAGCGCTTCGCCATAACTACGGGCAAGACCGTTGGCAGGTTGCTTGATGTCGAGTGCGCGCAGAATTTTTTCAAAGCGCTCCCGGTCTTCAGCCGTGTCGATCGAATCGGGCGAGGTGCCCCAAATTTTGGTTGAGACGGTGCAGGTATCGCCGTTGAGGTATGTCTGTAAAGGTACGGCTAATTTGAGCGGTGTTTGTCCACCAAACTGGATGATGACCCCTTCAGGATTTTCGGCTTCGATGATGTTAAGGACATCTTCTTTGGTAAGCGGCTCAAAGTAGAGGCGATCGCTGGTGTCGTAGTCGGTTGAAACGGTTTCGGGGTTAGAGTTGACCATAATCGTCTCAAACCCGTCAGCGCGTAAGGCAAAGGAGGTGTGACAGCAGCAGTAGTCAAACTCAATGCCCTGACCAATGCGGTTCGGACCACCGCCCAGAATCATGACTTTGCGCTTGTCAGACGGCAGAATTTCGTTTTCGCCCTCTTCATAGGTGGAGTAGTAGTAGGGTGTGAGCGCCTCAAATTCAGCCGCGCAGGTGTCTACCGTTTTGTAAACGGGGATCACTTGCAGCGATTTCCGATAGGTGCGTACTTCGTCTTCGGTCGTTTTGGTGGCAAAGGCGATTTGGCGATCGCTGAAACCCTGCCGCTTGATGGCAAACATCTGCTCTTTCGTGAGAGTCTTAAGCGGAGTACGCTTGAGGCTTTTTTCGGTGTCCAGCAGGTCATACAGCTTGTCCAGGAACCAGGGGTCGATCGCAGTCAGTTCGTACACTTCATCCACCGTCATGCCCATTTGAAACGCATGGTGGATGGTAAAGATGCGCTCTGGATTTGGGGTTCGCAGTCCCGCCCGAATTTGCTCCAGGCTGGGCACTTTTTCATTGCGATCGCAGCCCCAGCCTGCCCGTCCCGTTTCCATCGATCGCAGCGCTTTTTGGAACGATTCCTGAAAGGTACGCCCGATCGCCATAGCTTCGCCCACCGATTTCATCTGCGTGGTGAGCGTGGGTGTGGAACCGGGAAATTTCTCAAAGGCAAAGCGTGGGATTTTGGTCACTACGTAGTCGATCGTTGGCTCAAAGCTAGCAGGCGTTTTCTTGGTAATGTCGTTAGGAATTTCGTCGAGCGTGTAGCCGACCGCAAGTTTGGCTGCCATTTTGGCGATCGGAAAACCTGTTGCCTTCGATGCCAGTGCAGAACTACGGGACACGCGGGGATTCATCTCAATGACCACCACGTCGCCATTGTTAGGATTGACCGAAAACTGGATGTTCGAGCCACCTGTTTCAACACCGATTTCACGGATGATTTTGATCGACGCATCCCGCAAGCGCTGGTATTCCTTATCGGTCAAGGTTTGGGCAGGCGCAACGGTAATAGAGTCACCTGTGTGAACGCCCATTGGGTCAAGGTTTTCGATCGAGCAAATAATCACCACGTTATCTGCCAGGTCTCGCATGACTTCGAGTTCGTACTCCTTCCAGCCCAGCAGCGATTTCTCAATCAAAATCTGGGAAACGGGGCTGGCATCCAGTCCCGACTGGGAAATTTCCTCAAATTCTTCCTGATTGTAGGCAATACCGCCACCTGAGCCACCCATCGTATAGGCAGGACGAATAATCAGCGGATAGCTACCGATTTCATGCCCAATTTGCCGTGCTTCTTCCAGCGTGGTTGCCAGCCCAGAAGGACACACACCAACCCCAATGCGTTCCATCGCCTCTTTGAACAGCTTGCGATCTTCTGCCATTTCGATCGCGGGTAGCTTTGCCCCAATCAATTCCACGCCGTATTTTTCTAAGGTGCCGTTTTTCGCCAGGGACACTGCCAGGTTTAACGCCGTCTGTCCGCCCATTGTGGGCAACAGTGCATCCGGTCGCTCTTTTTCAATAATCTTCGCGACAATTTCTGGTGTAAGTGGCTCAATGTAGGTGCGATCGGCGGTCTCTGGGTCAGTCATAATCGTCGCCGGATTCGAGTTGACCAGGATGACTTCGTAGCCCTCATCACGCAAGGCTTTGCAGGCTTGCGTACCGGAATAATCGAATTCGCAGGCTTGCCCAATCACAATGGGACCAGAGCCAATCAGAAGGATTTTGTGGAGATCGTTACGACGTGGCATGGTGTTGTGGGGTCGAGGGCTAAAATCCCGACTATTGTAGAAGGTTTCTTTCACTCAGACGGTAGTCTTTTTTCTAATCCCAAGGCTTGTAATGTGCATTCGTTGCTTTGCCAGCGCTGTCAAGCGCGTCTTCATCGCCACCAACCCGATCGCCTATAGCGAAGGAACTCATCCTCTGTTTGTTCTAGACCGTCTCAACCATAAGGCTACATCCCGTAACTCCGGCATTACGGTTGTTTCGTTCCTGGTGACTTGTCCCAAAATCCGTCATACTAAGAGATACAACCGTTTCGGATGAGCGATCGCTACTATCTAAACCGCATTTGAAGCACAGTAAGCCTATTTAGATATAGGCTCGATCAAGATGAAGAACGCTCATTTACCTGTCGCGTCTGGTGTCGTTGTGACGCAAGAAATTTATGGGTTCTTAGCAGGCTGAACATGCGCAGAAGTTGCAGAAGCCATTACTCGTCAACTCAATCAATTCTGACCATTAGCTGTGAACCCAATGTTGAATCGCTTAGAGCGTCCTAAGCAAACAATCCTGGTTGTGGATGATGACGCTAATATTCGTCGGATTTTGGCAACTCGACTTTCTATGGTTGGTTATACGGTCTCAACGGCAGCAGATGGAGTAGAAGCGCTAGCCAGTTTTCGGCAACAGCCTCCCGACCTCATTGTTTTAGATGTCATGATGCCCGAGCTTGATGGTTACGGAGTCTGCCGTGCCTTGCGCAAGGAGTCAGGTGTGCCCATTATTTTCTTGACCGCCTTAGCAAACGTCGCCGATCGCCTTACTGGCTTGGAAGCGGGTGCCGATGATTACATGGTAAAGCCGTTTTCACCGAAAGAATTAGAATCCCGCATTCGCTGCATTTTGCGTCGCCTTGATAGACCGATCGATGAGATGGCGACCGGTGGCGTACTTGAGGTTGGCTCCGTACGGATCGAAACTTACACGCGCAAGGTCTACAAAAACAATATCATTCTTCGATTGACTGACATGGAATTTAACGTGTTGAAATTATTAGTCAGTCAGGCGGGAACCTGCATTTCTCGGCTTGAAATCCTGGAGAAAGTATGGGGTTACGTGCAACCGAGCCTGGGAGACGTACGCATTGTTGATGTACATATCTCTCGGTTACGAGAAAAGCTCCAATCGTTGCCTGACCCAGCCGAATCAATTGTCACTATTCGCGGCAAAGGCTATGTGTTTCCGCGTGTTGAGTCTTAGCTTGAGCAAAGGCTCAGCGCCTGTCTCAAACTTGTGACCCACGTTAAAAAGCAGCACTGTGACTACAGTGATTGAACGATCGCGTCTCCTTGCCTTACCGATGGTGTCAGGATGTGCTGCGATCGTCTCTGGCGACCATAGGCAACTGCCACCAGGGAACCTGCGGATACTCGTGATGTTCGCAGTGGTATCCAAAATGATAGCAAGCTAAGAATGATAAGAGCCAAGGGCGGTGGATGCTTTGTGCGCGAAAATCATTCTGGTAGCCGCCTGCTGGCTCACGGTGCGGTAGATACGTACCAAAGTAAAAAAGCTGCACCGAGCTAAGCAATGAAGGCACGACCCAAAAAAGGAGCAAGTTTGCTTCAGGAACGTGCAGGAGAAGATGCATCGCGTGAAACGATGCCATCAGTCCAAGCAACCGTCCCCAGCTCCAGTAACGCTGCAAAAAGCGCAAATACCAGACAAACGGGTTTTTATGCCTGCCATCGTGAAAGTCAGGATCTAAAGCGCTGGCAGGATGATGGTGATGCTGCCAATGGGTCTTAAAGAGCTGGTTGTAAGAAAATAAACCATACAGCAGCAACGCTAAAGTGCCAATGAAGCGGTTGAGTTTGGGACGCTGAGGCGCTACAACTCCATGCATGGCATCGTGAGCTGTGATAAATAATCCCGCATAGAGGAACATTTGCCAGAACACAGCAAGAAGAAGCCAAAGAGGTTGATGTTGACTTGAGGAGGTGTTTAGCAACGCTGCTAAACTTCCCGCCCAAATTGCCATGATTAACCCTGCGATGAGCAATCCACGTAGGCTTGGCTCAGTCTCTGTAGGCAATGCCGTTGGTAGAAGCTGGTTGGAATTAATGGGTAAAACGGTAGACATGAGGGCAGTTTTCTTGTTGTTACGGTGGCTAGCCTTATGTTCAGCCTCAACCTGTAGGCATGTTGCTCGCAGCAGCTATAAGTCCTTATGAATCAAGCTCCACGCATGGAACAGCACTGTATTTTTATCCATGCATGAACAATGTAACAGAAATGTAACAATTCTGTGAGCATTAAAACTGCCCCTTGCGGAGGAGTTGGCAGCATCTATAGCAGTAGCTACAGACACAATCCTGGTAAGAAAGGACGTTGTTATACACAGCCACCATAGTTAGCTTTAAGTGGAGAGGTATCTAGACAAAAACCAGGTTTAGCTGAGCGTTCAATACCTTTACGCAAGCTACAGTCCTACTAACGGTTATCTCGGTTAGCTCTAATAAGCAGGAAGGCGCGTTTAATTGTAAGACGCGACAAATCCCTTCATGAAGTCTACAACTGTTTAACAGCAAAGGTTACGCGATCGCTTTTCTGGGATGCCGGAACGGCTTTACCCATCCTACATTTAAGCCAAATCACCTACTTAGCGATCGCGGTTACGACCGCTGCTGTCCCCATCGTTGCGATCCTCTTCAAACCAATCATCAGCGTCCGGGTTGATGGGGTTTCCGTCAACGGGTTCTTCATCAAGCGAGCGAAACGGTGGCACGATCACGCGATAATCTGCGTCAACAACAGGCTTGTCAGTCACGGGTTCAGCTTTGCCGACACCAGAATCTTTTGGTTCGCGGTAGCTGTAGGAGTATACGGAGCCGTTACGAGCGGTCGTTGTCGGTTCCTGCCTGGTTTCGTAGTTAGTGCGGACTCTGGATGTCGCAGTCCGAGCCTCTCTGGGGGTATCTCTGGGTTCATCCGCCTCCCAATCGTCGCTAGGCTCTGCTTCCCAGTCGTCGATCGAGTCCTCGTCTACAGGCGATCGTCTACCGCTTGATTGGCTTGCTGCTGTCTCTTCGTAGCCCTCCCAATTATTCCAATCAGCATCGTCTTCAGCCGTTTGAGCCGTCGATGAGCGGGCAGAGGACGATCGAGGCTCTGGCGAAGGTGATGTAGAACGCGCTTGAAAACCACTTTGGCGAGGGGCTTGGCGGAATTTCGATCGTGCCGCCCGCACCGCAAAAAAGTTTGAGAGGCTGAACAAGCTGGTAAGCAGTAGATTAGTGACCATACCAGCGGCGATCGCGCTCAAAATCCACAATGCCAGCGGCAATGCAGGCGTTTGAACGCCCAAAAACGTCAATTGTAAGGGCGACCAATTGAACTGGACGAGGAGGAACAATCCTCCAGCCAGTCCTAGCAGCAGAACCAGGCGGATAAGAGGCATGAGTGGAGAGAGTAGTTGTTGGTTGTTAGTTGTTGGTTATTGGTACTCAAGCTACAGCCAATAGTCCCACGCTAACAGATCAGTCTGCCAGCTTCTTAAAAGCGTCATCGATTGGCTACTCTACAACAGCCCCATCTAATCACTAACAACCATCCACTAAAAACTCCTCAATGTCCATCCCAGCGGTTAATTGGAACACAGTCAATGTCCAGTTGATCCAGAGCACGAGCCACCACAAAATCAACCAGGTCTTCGATCGTCTGTGGGTTGTGATACCAGGCAGGAATGGCTGGCACAATGCGCGCTCCGGCTTCTGCTAAAGCCGTCAGATTACGGAGATGGATCAGACTAAAAGGCGTTTCACGCGGCACCACAACCAGCTTACGCCCTTCTTTAAGCTGTACATCGGCGGCACGTTCAAGCAAGTCGGAACTGAGTCCGCCTGCTAGCTTGGCAACCGTGCTCATGCTGCATGGGATGATGAGCATTCCCACTGTGCGAAACGAGCCACTGGCGATCGTCGCTCCCACATCACTCCACGGATGACAGGTGAGTTTGCCAGCACTATCTACGCCTGCTTGCTGCCGCCAAAACTGCTCCTGCTGTACAGATTCTGGGGGCATCCGCGTGTTTTGCTCTGCCTGCCAAACCATGTAAACGGATTTAGACGCAACCAGATCGATCGCATAATCCGCTGCCAAAAGAAATTTCAACGCACGAACTGCATAAATCAGTCCAGACGCTCCAGTAATGCCCAGAATGAGCGGACGGGAAGGGGAAGGGGAAGAAGACAAGGGAATAAAGGGGAATTGGGTTCTCTGGGATTTAAAGAGAGCGGGACGAAAGTTTCGAGTTAACTTCAACTACTAACTACTGACTACGCGTTTAGCCTTTAGCCTTCTAACGCCTCACTCCTCTCCTCTACTCGTCGTCAAACTCTGGCTCTACTTCAGCCACCTGTAGCGGTTCTGGACTCAGCTCATCATCCGTTGCCTCGCTGCCACCGCCGACTGCAATCAGGTCGATTTGTTGACGGTAATAATCGACGCTCTTGACCTGGACTTCAATGCGATCGCCCAGACGATATTGCTTGCGGTTTTTGCGCCCGACCAACGTTTGCTGGCGCGATCGATACTCGTACCAGTCGTCCTTCAGCGAACTGACATGTACCAAGCCTTCGACCAGCAGTTCTTCGATTTCAACGAACAAACCGTAGGACTGCACGCCAGTAATCAGCCCGTGGAAGATTTCGCCCGTGCGCTCCCGCATAAGTTCGGCTTTCTTCAGCCCTTCCAGGTCTTGCTCGGCTTCCTGCGCTACTTTTTCGCGTTCGCTTAGATGAATCACCTGAGCGGCGAAGTAGGTTTCTAACTCTTGATGAATTTCGGGTGGTAGTACGTTCCAGCTAGTATTGCCATGAGACGAACTGTGGCGCAAATTCACGGTCTCTTTAGAGCGGGTAGATTTGCGATCGCGCCCTTCCTCAAATAGTGCGTGCAGCGCCCGTTGCACCAGCAAATCGGGATAACGACGCACGGGTGATGTGAAGTGAGTATACCCATGCTCTAGCGCCAGGCCGAAATGCGATCGGGGCGTAGTGCTGTAAAACGCAGGTTTCAACGTCTCTAGCAGCAGATAGGTCATCACCCGTTCAGCATCAGATTCGGCAAACTTTTGAGTGAAATGCTGGTAGTCTTCCGGTCGTACGACATCTTCCTGCTCTAGATGTAGCTCGATGTCCATATTGACGGACAGCTTGATTAACTCCTGCACATCGTCTGGGTCAGGAGTGGGATGAACTCGATAAAGGCTCGGCACGCCCAACGCTTGCAGATGGTCGGCGACTAGCTGGTTTGCCAGCAGCATGAGTTCGGCAATCATGGCATAGGTCGGCACTGAAGGCGAAACCACCATCGCGCCCAGTATACCCTCATCGTCATAATGAAATTTCGGTGTAAAGATCAGCTTGCCTGCTTCCTGACCATCATTGTTCGCCACACCGCTGGAGCTAGGCTTTTCGGGCAGATTCAGTTCAAACGCTCCCCGCTGATGCCGCTGCTGCTTCAGCGCTTGGCTGACCGTTGATAGCTGATCGAGCAAATCAAACACAGGCGCAAGGGCTTGAATTTCTACTTCTGAGGGCTGATCGGCAGCGGCTCGTTCTAAAATCGCCTGCGCCTGTTGATAGCTAAGCTGATGCTTAACTTGAATGACGGTCGGTTGAATCTCGTACTCTACAACATGCCCGTCCCCGTCTAGCGTCACCAGCACAGAAACCGCAAGCCGCTCCTGATCGACCTGAAACGCACAGAGAGAGTGAGCGATCGCCTCCGGCAGCATTGGAACGACCAGATCGCCAAGATAGACAGACGTACCGCGTTTGCGAGCCTCGCGATCGACGGGTGAATCAGGCTCGACGTAGTGCGCCACATCCGCAATATGCACTCCCAAGCGCCAGCGCCCCTCTTCCAGTTGCTCCAGCGTCAGGGCATCGTCCAGGCTATCAGTGTTTGCCTGACTGCTATCTGCTTTGATCGTAATGGTGGTCAGCCCGCGCAAATCAACTCGGTTTTTGAGATCTGCTTTGCTGAGTTTGGTCGAGAGTGCAGCGGCAGCGGCTTCTACCTCATCAATAAACGTGCGAGAAAGATAATGCTTGCAGCACACAATATCAATATCGGCAGCATCCATATCAGTGCCTAAAACCTGAGCCACGCTGCCTAAAGGTGGATTTTGTCCTAGAGGATAGCGCAGTAATTTGACGTGTGCCAGTTGATCGATCGCGTCACTTAAGTTCTCACCATTTTGCTGCAAGTGCACTTCAAACAGCAGTCGATCGTCCAGCGGTACCGCTCGAAAGCCTTCGTCAGCCTTCTTAACACGCGCCAAAACAGAGGGATTCGAGCGCTCCAAAATCAAGCGCACTTCACCTTCGGGACTGCGACGGCGGCTCCCTTCTTTGGTCACCCGCACTAAAACACGATCGCCATTCCAAGCATTGCTAAGTTGGCTTTCGCGGATGTAGATGTCATCCGCACCTTCCACATCCTGAATGGCAAAGCAAAAACCCTTGCTGGAGCAGCGCAGTTTGCCTTCAACCACACCGTCTTCCGCAAGCCGCCTATACCGTCCCCGATCTTTGGTCAGAATGCCAATTTTTTCGAGTGCATCAAGCGCAATCTGGAGTCTAAGCAAGTCATCGTCATTTCTACAGTCCAGCTTTTTTTCTAAAACTTTGGGAGCAACGAGCTTGTCATCGGTGAAGTTTGACAGCAGAGCAGCGATCGAAAATTCCATGAAACGATAGATCCTTGTGTGCTTAATTCTGTATCAGATGGTGTAACAGAACCTTAAATCCAGGTTGTGGCTCAACGCTGCTAACACGAGTCTGTGGCTAGGCAGCGCTTTATTCAGTGCAAACGTTACTCTGACTATGCCCTTAGCCTTCGCTGACCTTAATGCCTTTAAGTAACCAGGTTTGGTCGATCGCTGAGGGCGAAATGTGATGCTGAATCACTACCGCGATCAATCTGGAACCCAAACCTAAGTTTGCTCGAAGCGAACGGAGCAGCAGTCAGAAAACCCAGAGTCGCTTCTGAGTCACTCGAAGAGCGGCAAAAAGCAAGAGAAAAGGCGATCGCGTCACAATTTGAGCATCCTTGAACGTCTGCAAGCACTGCATTGTAAACGCTGCAATGACCCATAAGCCGTTAACAGCTAGTACTGACTGCGCCATTGGAAAGCGCCTATGCCAGAAAGCTAGTGCTTGTCGATCGCCAATGACTCAATACCTACAGACAGATTGCTCAAACTTTAGCGACTTCCTTTCTCTATTAAAACTCTATTTAGCACTTTCGCACCAAAGGTCGAATGAGTAAGCGGCGATCGTCAGGGCAAATCAACGTTGTGCGACAAGATGAGAGCGCTCAGTGGCTGTTTTCAAATGTGTGGGCAACATTCTGTAGTAAGGACGTTACATGTGACGTTCCTACTACAGAAGAGGAACAACATTCCTAGAGCCTCAGCCATTAGCAATCAGCATTAACCTAAAACAGATCACTGATTGCTACAGCGAAATGGTCACAGGCTGCTCGTGCATGGTTGAGGCTGCTATCTCCAGCGGGAATGGCTCAATGCTTGATCTGGTGCCCATGTCTCGGGACTTCCCATAAGCGTTTGAGAGCTTCAATCGGTTTGCCAATGCATATTGATGCGGCTTGTCAAAATGTGGTCTTCCCATTTACCGTTGATCAGCAAATAGTCTC
>JACMKO010000093.1 GCA_014380065.1 Leptolyngbya sp. ES-bin-22
AGGTGAACAGCCAAAGCGAACCCACCCCCCTTACTGCAAGCTACTGACGGGAGCGCATCTCCTGCTGACGCATTGGCATCGAATCAATTGTGCGGAACAGCGCCGCTAAATCAATTGGAGTTTGGCTCCGTTGCTTCTCCGTACCATCCTTCCCCACGAGAATCACTGCAAACCCCTCAGGGGCAATTCCAAACTGTTGTCTCAGTTTCTCCGCCGATGCTGAACTGAGCGATCGCCCATCAACCTGGCTCTCTCCAGTTCCCAAAATTTGCACCAATTTCAGGTTGCGATCGTCTGTCCCTGCCCCATCAGCCTGCCATATCTGCATCTGTTGGCGATACTGAGATGAATCGGTTGAGGGAGCAAAGACCAGCAGGATGCGGTGTTGCCATTGATAGTCGCTCAGCTTAAATTCAGTCCCCTGGGAACGACTGGGGTTTGCTGCAACACTGGCTACCTCTGGTGACTGGGAATGAGGAGGGTTTGGCGAATCACTCATAGCGATAAAAGGCTGGGAGTAGGCACAGCCCTGTAGCAGGGACAAAAGAACAACAAGTACAGTTAAAGACTGCATTGAGGCAAAGATATAACTTGATTGAGGCATGAATATAACTTTCTTACTGTAACCAAATCGCTGCGAGAGGATCTAATTCCCAAGGGAGAATTTGAGAGTACGCAGGTCAAGCAGATAGGGGAAAACCTGCTGCCAACAACCAACCGAAAAATAGAGCAGAGCCGATCGCGTAGACCCATGCTCGGTTTAACAGACCTGCAACCAGAGACAAGATCCCCATCAGTGGCGGAAATAGCGGCAGAAGCAAAAACATAAATCCCAATTGAGGTAAAAAGTTGAGCGTCAACACGAAGCCGCCAATCAAAGCGATGCTCTGCCCTAACCACCAGAGAAGACGTTTACCAACCCCAATATTCTGCTGCACGATTCCCGCTGCCAGAAACCAGGGGAAACAGGCGATCGCGATTGGCAACCACACCTTCAGCCGAATTGGAATGAGCCACCACTGAAGCCAGACCACCTGTGCCATTGCGCCAAAGGTAACCCAGAGGATGACAAACAGTAAAACGCCCAGCCCAACAGCACGAAAGGTAGGACGCGGTAGACGCGCCAGCACTCCCAGCCAGGTTAATCCGGCAATCAAAAACCAGACTCCAACTGCTCCACCAACCTGAACACCACCCAAATTCTGGAGGTCAAACTGCTGGCTCAGAAGTACCAATCCTGCGGTCGCTGTCAGTGGTGCAACAGTTAAGCCTGCCCATCGTCGGATAGGAGCTATTTTTGTGACTATCAATTGAGGGTGGGTTAGGAGGGGTGAGATTGCGGCTAATCCGATTAACCAACCTAACAGGTGTAGTCCATACCAAGCCATGCGGCGATCGCGATACTGGCTATCACTGGTTCTGCCAAACGTTGCATCGAGCCAGCGTAGTGCGGCCTGATGACTCCCATCACTAAACAAAATGGTGATGTGTTCGACACCGGGAATGATCACTAATTCCCGCCCCTGCCCTGTTGCCAGGTTTGTGTTTTCTCCCCCTGCCTGTGCCAGCAATCGTTCAGCATTGCCCACAAATCCTCCCTCTCCACTCCCTGCCTGCAACTGCAGATTTCGGGGCGATTGGGGAGTTACATTCGCCCCCGTTGGGGAAACGGCAACCGTTGCGGCGAAGCGATCGGGGTTACGAATCCCAGCATTCATCACAATGCCGCTACCCATCGAGTGCCCCAACAGTGCCAGACGACCTGGATCAACTTGGGGTTGTTCTAGGAGAGCTTGCAAAGCAACGTCCAGATTCTGCTGTAGCTCATAATGCTGTAAGCGAGTCCCATTTGCGCCATGTCCGTCAAAATCCCAGAGCATGACTGCGTAACCTGCATGAGCCAGAACGTGCCCATACCCCAACATCAATTGTTTAGAACCCGCAAACCCATGCGCAATCAATACTCCTGGAACTGCATTCGCTCCTTGAGGAGCCAGGTAGAGCAGAGGAATACCCTCTTTTTGGAGCGATCGCACCTCCAATCCCGATCGGGCGAAAGCGATTCCTAACCAGGACGAGACAACCAGCAGGATTGCGAATAACAGGAGCGCCAAGCGTTGATAATTCAGTTTCACA
>JACMKO010000094.1 GCA_014380065.1 Leptolyngbya sp. ES-bin-22
TTCACCGCTTGAAGATAGTCGCTCTTACCCACTTCAGCAACGTCATTGTGGGCTGCTCCAGCGACCCATAACAATTGTTTAGGTTGCGGCGAAGCCGCATAGAGGTCTGCACTCATGCTGGCTGGAATCTTGGTGTCAACCGTACCGTGAATATATAGAACGGGTAGCCTGAGCGATCGTACTTTAGAGATCGAGTCGAACCGCTGAGTCAGCAGCAAATCAATTGGGAAAAACCGAAACATGGCTGGATCGATCAAGGCGTACGTGTTTGTAAACGAGCTTTGTACAATGAGTCCAGCCGCTTCTGGATGAGCCAGTGCCAAGTCGATCGCGATCGCGCCTCCCAGCGAATGTCCAAAGAGCACCAACCGTTTTGGGTCAATGCCACGCCGCTGCACGAGATAATTCCAGGCTGCTTTGGCATCCTGATAGACGTTAGCCTCCGTTGGAAAACCACCACCACTGCGACCATAGCCACGATAATCCACCATCAAAACGGCAAAGCCTAATTGGTGAAAGCGCAGTGCTTGGGAAAGATTAGCGCCAATGTTGGCTCCGTTGCCGTGTAGATGTAGAACTACACCCCGCTCTACCCCTTGAGCCGGAAGCCACCAGCCATGCATCTGCTCTAAAGCAGTCTCCTGACTTGGCAAAGCCTGGCTTGACGGTGTGACCGGAATCCAAACCTCTTCATACGGCAAATCGAGAGCGCTAGGTGTGGTTTCGATCGTCTTAGAAGGAAAGAAAATCAGATGAGTTTGGCGCACAAACAGCAACGTACAGCTAGCGGCATACGTCAGCGCCACTGCTGCCAGACTGCCGAATAACACCTTTAAATTAAGACTGAGCATAAACTAAGACTGAGCAACATGTATCACGCTGAAAGCTGCCTTTGGTTATCAGGTCTGCTTCGTTGCAAGCCACTGGGCGATCGCCTGCACTAATCCTTCTAACGTGTACTCCTGCGCTTCCACATCAACCCGACCTAACAGGCTACCGCAGGCTTTCGTCGTTTGCGGACCGATCGACGCAAGGCAGACTCCTTCAAGCCACGACTGCCAAGCATTGTCGGGTTGCGACTGTTCTAAAAGCTGGCAGAAATGTTTGACAGTTTTGGCGCTGGCGAAGGTAATGACATCTACCGTGCGGGCTTGGAGCGCTGCTAAGGCGGCAGGGTCGATCGTCGCTGGACAGCGTGATTGGTAGGCAGCTACCTCAGTCACGACAGCACCCCGGCTGACAAAATCTTTAACCAACAGATCCCGACCACCACTCTCAACTCTGGGAAAGAGAATGCTGGCTCCACTCAATGAACCTGGAAAATGAGCAGCCAGCGAATCAGCCACAAAGGCTGGTGGCACAAAATCGGGCTTTAAACCACGTTGCTCTAGCTTCTGCGCCGTCTTATCACCAACAACGGCAATTTTGATGCCCGCCAAAGCGCGAAGATCGCGAATTTGAGTGGCTAGGCGCTCAAAAAAGTAATCAACGCCGTTGGCAGAAGTCAGCAGCAGCCAATCGAAATCAGCTAGACGAGCCAGAGCGTCATCTAACGCATTCCAGTTCGACGGCGGCACAATTTCTAACGCTGGCATTTCAACGACCGTTGCCCCATCGCGCTGAAGCCGTGCTGTAAATTGACCCGACTGATTGGTCGATCGCGTGACTAAAACCGTTTTACCCGTCAAAGGCAAGGCTGTATTTGAAGTTGAATCTGAGGTAGTGAGCACAGTTGCTTGGAGTGAAGAAGGACGTGGTTGAAGGTAGGAGCGTAGCCCTACCACTTCGCCGATGACAATCACACAGGGGGAGAGCGCTTCGGTGGCAGTTTGCTGCACGATCGTAGACAGCGTGCCGTCCCAAATTTGCTGTTGAGGACGGCTTGCCCAACGGATGATGGCGATCGGCGTTTGGGGCGATCGCCCGTGCGCTTGCAACTGGCGCAAAATCTCAGGCAAGTGCTGCCCCCCCATGAGAATGACCAGGGTATCGATTTGCGCCAGTGCTTGCCAGTTTAGCCCAGCGGGATCGTGGCTACTAAGCACTGTAAAACAGCGGCTCAGCACTGGATCGGTCAGTGGAATCCCAGCCAGTAACGGCGCTGCCAGCGCTGAAGAGATTCCAGGCACCACTTCAAACGCACAGTCTGCTGCCGTTAACGCTTCGATTTCAGCCTGACAACGACCAAAGATAAACGGATCACCGCTCTTCAGCCTGACCACGTGCTGCCCTTGCAGACAGTGCCGCACCAGCAAAGTATTAATGTCTGCTTGTAGCATACTGGGTTTACCGCCCCGTTTGCCAACATTGAGCAGCAGACAGGTTTCTGGCACTAGCTGTAGCAAAGCGCTGTCCACGAGTGCGTCATACACTAAGACCTCGGTCTCAGCCAGTAGGTGTTGTGCCCGCATCGTGAGATACGCTGCATCACCAGGCCCCGACCCGACAAGATAAACAGTCCCTCTTTGTTTAGTCATGCATGACCATAGCAGCAGCAAGCGTGAAGATAAACTTTATCCCAGAAAAAAGCGAAAAACTACCCAAGCAATCTGGTGGATGGTCGGTTAGCCTGGGTGACATCCTGAACAATTATGCTTTGAACCGTCACACTCAAACGCCTCTTCAAACTTGACGCACCTATAGAATGACTACAGTTCATAAGCCCGCCCTACACCTTGCTCTTGGTGCAGCGATTTTTACCACTGCTGCAACTGTTACGTCTGTGACGCTACATTTCAAGCCGTCGCTGGTAGACGGGTTACAGGCATTACGCACAGCAAAAGCGCCGCATACAGTCTGTAATACGATCGCCACTGACCCCTCACCACCGCTCAACGTGCGTTCTAGCCCGGTGGTTGCGCCTGATAATGTGGTGGGCACCGTACGGAATGGCACCCGGTTGGCAGTCGTCGATCGCAATGAGGGTTGGCTGAGAATTAACCAGCCGCTTGATGGGTGGGTGTATCAAGATTTAACGGTCACAAGCTGTATTCCGGCAGCACCTCAGGCAGAGGCTAAAACGCCGATCGCAGACAACGGAATCAGCGTTCTAGCAGAGGCAACCGAACGCTATCAAACGGGCGACCTCAACGCTGCGATCGCCCTGACACAGACGATCCCCGCCAGTAGTGCCGCCTATCAACCCGCCAAAGGTGCCGTCAACCAATGGCAGCGCGACTGGAAAACCGCCGAAACAACCTTTGGGGAGATGCAGACCGCGATCGCCGAACGTCGCTGGCAAGATGTGCTCATTAAGGTGCAAACTTTTCCAGACAATCGGTTTTGGCGTGCCAAGCTGACTCCGATCGTTAAAACAGCGATTCAGCATCAAAACGGTAGTTAGAACGGTAGCCAACGCTTACTGTGGCGTATCCACTCCTCGAAGTACCCGACAAGGATTGCCCACTGCCACAACATTTGCAGGTATATCTTTGACGACGACACTTCCGGCTCCGATAGTGGTATTGTCGCCAATGGTGACACCGGGACAGATGATCGCACCACCACCAAGCCAAACGTTATTGCCAATACGAATCGGTGCGGCGAGTTCCCGTCCCGTCAGCCGTACGGTGGGATCAGTGGGATGGTAGGCAGTGTAAATCTGCACATAGGGGGCGCAGAGTACATCATTGCCAATGTGAACGGTGTTGCAGTCAAGAATCACGCCGCCGTAATTCATATAGAAGCGATCGCCCACTACAATATTGCTGCCGTAGTCGCAGTGAAAGGGCGGCACAATCTGCGGCGTTTCGCCCACAGCACCAAAGAGCGCTTGCAGGGTTTGGAACCGCTTCTCCCGCTCTGTTTCTGTCGTTTGGTTATAAAGGCGCAACAGACGACACGCCCGCTGGTTCTCTGCCTGCAACTCAGCACCATTGGCAAGATAGAGTTCGCCTGCCAGCATCTTTTGCTTTTCGGTTTTTGGGGTGTCGTTCATGAAGAAAGCTTCTGTAGGGACGTTACATAGCGTTTCCCGACTTAATGCGGTACATCTAAAGCACAGAACATTGATGTTTTCTTGACTCAAGGTGAAAACATACTCATACCAATTTAAAGCATGACGGCTACAGATCCAATCGCTGGGTAGGGGCAAGGCATTGCCTTGCCCCTACAAGATGTATCGCCTTTTCAATTCAAATTGGGATCACTTGACCGGCGACAAAAAAATGTGCCTCCCTACTTACAGCACATTCCTAATGATGCCGCCGGATTGGAGCCTGATGAAAACCCAACCGATCGCCACCAATCCTTACCCTCGAAACCCTGATGACTGAACGCTCACGTCGAAGCCTACTTCTCCATCCCCCACTCCCGATTCCCCACTCCCCGCTCCCGATTCCCTACTCCCCACTCTTAAATCCCAAACAGCGTTTGCAACCGTTTGCGAATTCTGACGATCGGCGTTTCTTCAGAGAACTCGGTCAACAGTCCCATTTCGCGGAGGGTGTGCTGACGTTCCATGAGCTTGTGCGCGATCTGGTCGGCGAGTCCGCGATGGTCTTCGAGGAGCGTTTGCAGGTCGTTGCGTTCGATGACAAAGAGGACGGTATCGGTAAGGGTGCGGACGGTTGCCGATCGCGGGATGCCCATCAGCAGAGACATTTCGCCAAAGAATTCGCCTTCGTTCAGCGTGGCGATATATTGCTCGACTCGTTTGGAGAAGATTTCGACCGAGCCGTTGAGGATGATGTAGAACGATTCGCCCGGAGTACCTTCTTCACAAACAACTTGCTCAGCGGGAAAAAGCTGCCGATAGCCGTATTCAATCAACTGCAACAGTTCCTCATCGTTGCATTGCTCGAAGTAAGAAATGCGTCGGAGCATATCGCGCAGAGTCAGATTGTTGGGTGCTTTGGGTGCAGGCTTGCGACCGTCGATCGCATCCCCCTCTAGATATTTGCCATGACCCGCCTCGATCGTCTCTCGGCGCTGAAGGAGATGCGCCAATTGCTCGATGTTGCGGATGTTGAGATCTTGCTGGGGAAAGGGAATTTCGACATGGCGCTGGTGCAATTCGCGATCGAGGGCAAAATAGAGCGCACTTTTGATCGGTTCACTTTCAGTGGGTTCATTTGTCCAAACCAACAGTTCAAACTGCATGGCGCTATCGCCAAAGCCTTTGAACCAAACGCGCGGCGCTGGATCGGTCAGCACTTTGGGATCTTTCCGCGCAGCGGCTAGGAGGGCTTCGGTGACAATCAACGTATCGCTACCGTAGGCAACCCCAATGGGAATGTGGAGGCGACAGCGCGGGTCACGGTAGCTCCAGTTAATGATGTTGTTTTCCACAAAGCGGATGTTGGGCACGATGACAAACACGCCATCCAGGGTGCGAACGGTGGTCGATCGAATCGAAATAGATTCCACTGTGCCCAGCAGCTTGTCGATTTCAATAAAGTCGCCGACGCGAATCGGTTGCTCAATCAGTAGCGTGATGCCGCTGATAAAGTTGCTGGCGAGGTTTTGCAGCCCAAAGCCTAAGCCAA
>JACMKO010000095.1 GCA_014380065.1 Leptolyngbya sp. ES-bin-22
CCTGATCCTGAGCGATGGAATGACAACTTCACAAGAAGGAGAATCAGCAGCGATGATGAGTAATGATTGGCAAGAACTACTAGTGGAGAAGCGCGTGATTTACACGCTGGAACTGAATGGGAAGTTTTTCTTAGTTGAGAATGTTCCTGCTCGTGTGAACGAGGAAACTGGAGAGCAATTTTTCTCTCCAGCGATTGTAGAGTATTTACAACAGATTATTCTGGAGGGAAAGGAGCCAGATCGTATGATTGAAACTCCTGTTTACAGCTATGTTGCGTAAGCGCAGCCTAACAACCCGGTTGGAGCGGACTAGCAGGGTTGGTTGATGTTGATGTCAAGGTTACTGGCAGCCACTTAACTTAGCCGTTGGGCTGCTTCAAATTATTGGTGGAGGCAGTCGTTGAGATCTGGTTTGTCAGTCTTTAGAGTGAGGCTGTCTGAGAGTTTTTTGTAAGTCAAGATAGCGATCGCCCGCTCAGTAAACTAACGATCGCCACCGCCAATTGATCGGGTTCGATGGGCTTGGCAATGTGTTTCTGAAAGCCTGCTGCGATCGCTTGTTGCCGATCGATTTCACCAGCGTAGGCAGTCAGGGCGATCGCCGGCACCTGCCCTCCCTGCTGTGGCGACAGAGACCGCACCTGTCTGAGCAACGTATAGCCATCGACCGCTGGCATCCCAATATCACTCACCAACACATTGGGCTGAAATGACTCCAGAGCGGTGAGAAATTCGGCGGCAGAGGCGACGGACATCACTTCGGCTCCAGCCTGAGCCAGCATCACCGAAAGGAGTTCGCGGCTGTCTGGCTCGTCGTCGATTACCAGCACGCGGATGCTGGTTAGATCCAGGTTTTGCTCTCGCAACGGGCTAGATTGATTTTCCTCTGAGTTGGCGTTGAGCAGGGGGAGCCTGACGGTAAACGTAGCGCCTTTCCCTTCTCCAGGGCTGTCAGCGGTGACGGTGCCGCCGTGGGCTTCGACCAGTTGATAGACGATCGCCATGCCTAACCCTAGCCCACCGTGGTTGCGAGTCACAGACGCATCTTCCTGGCGGAACGACTCAAAGATGTGGGGCAGGAAGTCTGGACTGATGCCTTTACCTGTGTCTGTGATGGTGATCTGTGCCTGGTTGTCGCTTGGCTCTAGCCGAATGTCGATGCGTCCGCCGCTGGGCGTGAACTTGGCGGCGTTGGTGAGCAAGTTCCAAACAATTTGCTGGAGCCGAACGGCATCTCCGGCCACTTGTCCAACAGCCAATAGCACGGGATTAATTTGAATGGACTTGGCGATCGCGGCAGTCTGCACGGTGTCGATCGCGGACTCAATCACTTTTAACAGATTGACAGGACACACATTCAGACTCAGCTTGCCGCGCAACACACGCGCCATATCGAGCAGGTCATCGATCAATTGACATTGCGCTTTGGCATTTCGCTCGATTATCTCTAACGCTGTGATCGTTTTGGGTTCATCAAGTTTGCGAGTTTGCAGCAGTTTCGTCCAGCCTAAGATTGGGTTGAGCGGCGACCGCAATTCGTGAGAGAGCACGGCGAGAAACTCGTCTTTGATGCGGTTGACTCGCTCTGATTCTGCCAGGGCAGCTAGTTTTTGTTGTAGGATACGCTCACGATCGCGTTCAAGTTGAACGCGATCGGTAATATCATTCGAGATGCCAATCAGCCCGATCACCTCTCCATCTTCATTATAGTAGGGTGCTTTCATCCCCAAAAAGATGTGAATGCCATCTGGAGTCTCTTCCACTACTTCCATTTGCCCCGATGCCATCACCCGCTGGTCATTTTCCATCACCCGCACAGCATCTTCGGGGAACGGATAGAGATCGCTATCGTAACGACCAATCACCTCAGCAGCCGTTTTGCCCAGGACGGCAAGGGTCGCTGGATTGGCATAAATAATCTGTCCTTGCCGATTTTTGACAAAAATTGGGGTCGGTGCAGATTCATTAATCACATCCAAAATGGCATTCTTTTGCCGCAACTCTTCTTCGGTGCGTCTCCGCTCTGTGACATCCCGCGAAGTTGATAAGATTTGCACCACTTGCCCCGCACCATCCCGCATGGGCGTGACCACCACATCCCACCATTTGGGTTTGCCCTTGACGGTCGCACAAAAGCCCTGAAATTTTCCCACTTCGCCAGCTTTCGCTGCTGTGAATGCCGCTTCTGCCGCTTGCCAATGGTCACCTTGCCAAAAACAGAGCCACTCTGAGTTTAGGTAGGGAGTCAGGTTATCAATCTCCAGCAGACACATGCCCCCGGCATTCATGTATAAGAGTCGTGCGTCCAGGTCGAGGACTTTGATGCAGTCACTACTGCTTTCTAAAACGCGGTTCTTAAACTCTTCGCTCTGCTGTAAGGCTTCTTCTACCCGTTTGCGATCGGTAATATCCTCCGCAATGCCAGCAAATCGATAAAGCTTTCCAGTCTGATCGTAAAGGGGAAAGCAGCGATCGTTCACCCAGCGAATCCTGCCATCGTCTAAGACAATGCGGTACTCTTCATCAAATTGACCCGCAGCAGCTTTTGACTGAAAGGCTTGATACGTCCATTCGCGATCGTCTGGATGAATGTGATCAACCCAAAATGAGTGGTTTTCATACAATTCCTGCGGCTGCCATCCCCACAGGCGTTCATAGGCAGAGCTAACGTAGGCAACACGACCTTCAGGTTCTTCTCTTAACCAGAACACTGCATCAATATTTTCGGCAAGCTGACGAAAGCGGGTTTCACTCTCCTGCAACGCTTCGCCTGTCCGTTTGCGATCGCTAATATCCAGATCTACGCCCGACATCCGAATCGGTTGCCCAGCCGCATCGTAGAAGACTTTTCCCTGGCTGAGTGCCCAGCGGATGGTGCCATTGGGATAGACCACTCGAAATTCAATATCGTAGTTTGCACCAGTCGTAACGGCAGCATTGATGGCTTCCAGGACGCGATCGCGGTCTTCTGGATGCAGCCTCGCCACAAACTGGTCATAGGAACCATCAAAGGCTCCAGGAGCCAACCCAAACAGGTCTTCCATGTTGGCTGACCAGATAATGCGGTTTTCTGCAATATTCCAATCCCAGGTGCCCATCCGGGCAGCTTGTAGCCCCAGCCGCAGCCTTTCTTCACTGCTTCGCAGCGTCTCCTCTGTGCGCTTGCGTTCTGCGAGTTCGTCTTGGGCTTGCTGATAAAGCTCTGCCTGCCGGATGGCAACGCTAACCTGTGTGGACAACTGCTGAAGTAAATCAACCTCCAACGATTGCCACTGACGAGGGGCAGCGCAGTGATGAGCAATCAGCACACCCCAAAACTGATCGTCGTGCAAAATGGGCACCACTAGATTTGCTCTGACTTGGAACCCAGCCAAGAGTTGGACGTGACACGGATCGATGCTGCCATCATAGATATCGGCTTTGATGGTCACTCTTCCTTGACGCTGGAGAGTGACATAGCTCTCGACAAAACAGGGATCATGGAGCTGGTCTGCCAGAATCGATCGCCAGTCTGCGCCCACAGATTCTGCCACCACTCTGCCATCACCGTCTGGCTCTACCTGGAACACAACCACACGATCGGTCTGAAGAAATTGCCGCACTTCTGTAACGGTGGTCTGCAAAATCTCGTTTAAGTCGAGCGATCGAAACACTTTCTGAGCAATCTGGGTGACGACGCGCTCGCGATCGATGCGCTCTTGGAGTTGAGTTTGAAGCTGCACCGTCTTAATCGTTGCATCCAACGCCAGCTTCAGACCCTCCGGCGTGATTTGTCCCTTCACCAGATAATCTTGTGCGCCCGCTTTAATCGCCTGGACGGCGATCGTTTCGCTGCCAACGCCTGTCATCATCACGATCGGCAGAGGCGTTTGCGACTCCTGAGTTTGTAGGGCAGCGAGAAATTCTAGCCCGTCCAGGTCGGGCAGTCGATAATCGAGCAACACGGCATCGGGCTGGTGCTGTCGCCAAAGATTTAAGCCTTCTTCGCCCAGGCTTGCCTCTATGATCGTGTAGTCATAGTCGCGATCGTGCAGCAAATAGCGTCGATACAGCTCGCGGTCTTCTGGGCTGTCCTCCACAATCAAGACAATGCGATGAAGTTGAGTGTTCATGGGAGCTGCTCGATCACGCTCGTAGGGAGAACCGTCGTATCAAACCAGTAGTCGATTAAAATCTGAATACTACGCTTTAGTCGATTAAAATCCATCGGTTTGACAATATAGCTGTTAACACCCTGTCGATAACAGGTTTCAATATCCTTGGGGTTGTTGGAAGTGGTAAAAACAACGACCGGAATTAACTTTAGCGTCTCATCTTGTTTAATTTTTCGCAACACTTCGCGTCCATCCGTTCCAGGTAAGTTGAGATCGAGCAAAATCAGCCCTGGACGCGGGGCGCTTTGAGGATCGGCGTAGCGACCTGTGCGATCCAGAAATGCCAGCGCTTCGTCGCCATCAACGCAGCGGTAAAGCGGGATCGTTAACGGCGATCGACGAACATAGCGTTGGAAGGCTTCAAAATCTTCATTGCTGTCTTCAATGACTAATAAGAGCGGGGGGTGCTCGATCATAGTCAAAGGCGCTTCACTCATGATTGCCCTCTTGCTGCCAGCGTGAAGTAAAACGTGCTGCCTTCGCCGAGCGTCGATTCCACCCAAACTTTTCCGCCATGTCGCTCGACAATCTTTTGCACGATCGTCAGCCCTGCCCCCGTCCCGCCGCCATACTGGTTTTGCGTATGCAGCCGTTTGAAAATTTGAAACACCCGCTCCAAATGCTGAGGCGGAATGCCAATGCCGTTATCGCGGACATAAAAGGTGTAGAGTAACGGGTCTTCAGGATCGCCCTTGCCTGACTCCATCCTGTCTGACTCAGTGAAGCCGATTTCCACCCATTTCTCAGCTTTGTCGTTGTATTTGATGGCGTTGGTCAGCAAATTGGTGAATAACTCGCTGATTTGGGTGCGATCGCAGTGAATGGTCGGCAAAGGGCGAGGTAACCGAAACTCGATCGAGCTTTGGGGCTGGCTGATGCTCAAGGTGTCGATCGCTTGTCGCACTACTTCAGCCAGGTTGGTGGGTTGGCGCGAGAGTTCGGCGCGTCCCAGTCGAGAATAGTGCAGCAGTGAGTTAATCAGATCTTCCATGCGCTGCGTTAGACGCACAACGGTATTTAATTTGGCAACTCCATCAGCATCCAACACTTCTGCATAATCCTCCATCAAAAAATTGGAGTAATTGTGAATGCCGCGCAATGGCTCTTTGAGATCGTGAGAGGCAATGTAGGCAAACGAATCGAGTTCGGTGTTACTGCGCTCTAGCTCTAGATTGATTTTTGCCAAATCGTCTGCCTGCTTGAGAATCACGCCCACAATCAGGCTCCGTAGTTCGGTGACAATTTCGATCTCATAGGGCTTCCAGGGCAAACAGCTACCCTGCACCGTTTCTTGCCATTTTTCAAAGGATTTGCGCGGCGATAAACGTGTTTCTCCATCGTCTGTAACTTCTACAGGTTTGTTAGGGTTGCCGCCCCAATTCACGGTTTGAAGCACCTCTGGACGAAACCAGAAAATGTAATTTTGGTGGAACTGAGAGATTTCTAGCGCCAACACGCCACTGGCAACTGCCTTAAAAGATGCTGCGGCTGGGTAAAGCTGAGCGAGCGATCGGGTGTGGAACAGGTTGTGCTGCATCTGAGCTTTGACCCAATCTCGCAGGGCTGGCAGTTCGGCTTCTGGGGGCGTTTGACCGAGGCAAGTGATCTGATCGCCCGCACAAATTGCCGCTCCTGACGCGCTGACGAGATCAAGCAAATTGGAGTCCAGTTGGCTTAAGCCATCCAAAAAGCGCTCTGACTGAGACAGCGATTCGACCAGCTTGCTTTGCAGCGACTTCAAGGTCATTTTGTAGTCTAAGTCTTCATGATCCTCTTTGTTTGCTAGTTCGACGGACATCACCTGCCCCACAAACTCACAAATCGTTCGCACACTATAGGGCACATAGCGAGGAGTTGAATGATGACAGGCAATCAGCCCCCACAATTTTTGATCCTGGATCAGGGAAATCGACATAGATGCTCCGACTCCCATATTGCTGAGATACTCCAGGTGCAAAGGAGACACACTCCGCAACACGGATAAACTCAAATCTGTGGGGCGATCGTCCACTGGATTGTGCGCCGGGACTAACGCGATCGGCTGATAGGTAGAGTCAGGAATCAACCGCAGCCAGTTGAGGGTGTAAAGCTGCTTTGCTTGCTTAGGAATGTCACTCGGAGGATAGTGTAAGCCTAGATAAGGAGTCAGCGCGTCTGCCCGAGCTTCTGCGATGACTCGTCCGGCTCCTTCTGCGTCAAGCTGGTAGACCATAACGCGATCGAACCCGGTGATTTTCCGCACTTCTTTGACCACCGCTTCAGACATCTCTAGCAAGGTGGGAGCCTTTTGAATCTTCGTAATTGTGCCTTTAACCCGCTGGTAAAACTCAACAAAATCCGCCTTCTGGCTTTTCTGCTTGGGTTCTAATTCCAAAAAAATCAGCGCCTTCTGGCGATGCACAATGCCATCAAACCGCAGCAATTTGGCTGCACGTTTGATGGAGATATCTAACGGATTCACATGCTCAAAGTCTTCGCTTAAACACTGCCGGATGGTAGCAATCTGCTTGGGAGCGAGTAAGGTTGATAAGGGTTTGCCTAATAGGTCTTGAGGGTGCTGACCAATCAATTCAAGCGTGTTAATGCTGACCTGGATGATCGTCAAATCGGGTTCTTGCAACACCAATAGCGCGCCGTGGGGCTGAATTAATCCTGGAATGTGAATCGGTTCGCGATCGCAATTGGTTAAATCAACAGCTTGATTGGTCATGAATGATGATCGGTACGAGACAAAAGCTCGAAAAACGTCTACCCAGAGAGGATCATAGCTGATTCACTGACAAAAGTCCGCAAAGGCTGTTTGCTCCGTTGCTCGACCGCCCGTGCTTAAAAGCCTACAGAGGACTTCCTTCTGTTAGCCCACACTTTTAGTGCAGAGCGGGGCAAGCGATCGCTGCAAAATTTGTCAGTCAACCAGGGATCATAGAAATGCTCAGTTGACCCTGGAACTGTATGCCTCGTAGTACTGTACTCCGCAAGACCCATTAACGATCCTGTTGCAAGGCAAAGACTTAAGGTTTAATACCAAATCTAAAAATAGGCGCTACAGATTCATCAAGTCGCCCTCACCCTTTTCTTGTATGCCAAAGGCTTTAAGCCCTCTTCCAAGGGGCGAGAGACTTTGAATTTAGCTCCCTTCTCCCTGGAGAGAAGGGTTGGGGATGATGGCAAAAGATCTGTAGCGTTTGCAATTTGATTTGGCATAAGAACGGAGTGAAGGGGTAGATCTCCTGACTGGGCTTTACCTTCGCATCCCCTTCAACTAAAGCCTATGGCTGGTAAAGTGTATTTCAAATCAAACAGTTACAGGCGCGATTCAGATCCTGTTGCAGGATCGCGCTAGCTGCCCAATAATACGCTGGTGCGGATAGGTACAGCGGTTATCTGTGATTCGAGGCTATTTGCCGCCGCATAACTTCACCGTTGAGTAGATGAAGTTGGAGTGTTCTGCGAGAATTGTTCAGAGCAGTTGTTGGTCATCATAATTGACAGGAAGCTGAACCGCTGGCATCTGCTGCCCGACCCATGCATTTAGGAAAATCAAGATGTCTGAGAACTGGAGAAGTAAAGTCGTTACCGAAGGAGTGCAGCGATCGCCCAATCGCGCCATGCTGCGAGCAGTTGGTTTTGGCGATGGAGACTTTCAGAAACCCATTGTGGGTGTCGCCAGCGCCCACAGCACGATCACGCCCTGCAATATGGGCATCGCCGCCCTGGCAATCGAAGCAGAGGCAGGCATTCGGCTAGGGGGCGGCATGCCCCAAATATTTGGAACCATTACTGTGAGTGATGGCATTTCGATGGGCACCGAAGGAATGAAGTATTCCCTGGTGTCACGCGATGTGATTGCCGACTCCATTGAAACCGCCTGCAACGCTCAGAGTATGGATGGTGTTCTGGCGATCGGTGGCTGCGACAAAAATATGCCAGGAGCCATGATTGCGATGGCGCGGATGAACATCCCCGCAATTTTCGTCTACGGCGGCACCATCAAGCCGGGACACCTCAATGGTACCGATTTAACATATGTCAGTGTATCTGAGGCAGTTGGACAGTACAGCACGAACGAAATTGAGGAATCGATGCTGTATGCGATCGAGAGAAATGCCTGTCCGGGGGCAGGTTCCTGTGGTGGAATGTTTACCGCGAATACGATGTCCGCAGCATTCGAGGCGATGGGCATGAGTTTGATGTATTCGTCTACCATGTCCGCCGTTGATTCTGAGAAAGCTGAGAATACGGCACTGGCAGGAAAAGCGCTGGTAGAGGCAATTCGCAATCATATTTGTCCCCGCGATATCATCACCCGCCAGTCGATTGAAAACGCGATCGCGGTGATCATGGCAGTCGGTGGTTCGACCAATGCGGTGCTGCACTTTTTGGCGATCGCTCATTCTGCTGGCGTTGACCTGAAACTGGATGATTTTGAAACCATCCGTGCCCGTGTTCCCGTGCTGTGCGATCTCAAACCCTCCGGTCGTTATGTCGCCACCGATTTGCACAAAGCGGGCGGTATTCCTCAAGTGATGAAAATGCTGTTGAACCACGGCTTAATTCATGGCGATTGCCTCACCATTGCTGGAGATACTATTGCCGAGCGATTACAGCAGGTTCCCGATGAGCCTCGCGCTGATCAGGATGTCATTCGCCCCTGGAATAACCCCATGTACGCCACCGGACACCTGGCAATCTTGAAAGGCAATCTGGCAACCGAAGGAGCCGTCGCTAAAATCACAGGCATCAAAAAAGCACAGATCACTGGCCCCGCACGGGTGTTTGACTCTGAAGAAGCCTGTCTGGATGCGATTTTGGCAGGCAAGATCGTTGCCGGAGACGTGATTATCATTCGCTATGAAGGCCCCAAAGGCGGCCCTGGAATGCGGGAAATGCTGGCACCAACCTCTGCCATCATTGGGGCTGGTTTGGGCGATGCCGTTGGGTTGATCACCGATGGACGGTTTTCTGGTGGCACCTACGGCATGGTGGTGGGGCATGTGGCACCGGAAGCCTATGTGGGCGGCACGATCGCCCTGGTTCACGAAGGCGACTCCATCACGATTGATGCCACAGCCCGCTTGTTGCAGCTCAACGTGCCTGATGAAGAATTGCACCGTCGCCGCGCCCAATGGCAAAAGCCAAAACCTCGCTATACCTCTGGAGTTCTGGCGAAATATGCCACCCTGGTATCCTCCAGCAGCCTGGGTGCCATCACCGATCTCAACGTGTCGCCTTGATCAAACTGAAGTCATCGCGCCTGCATGATTTCGTATGAGGTTTGGGATTCGCGATCGCAAGAGACTTGCATTCTCCTGCGATCGCAAGATCAATCAACACTCAGGTGTTTGAGTTCTCACCGTTGGACTAGGGGTTAAAAGCCAATGCTCGACCGCGAACCTGCTCATTAAATTTGCCGCGTTCGTATACCACTTGCCCCCCCACGATCGTGATCACAGGCCAGCCAGTCAAATTCCATCCTTCAAATGGACTCCAACCACACTTCGTCTGAAGTTCTTCGCGCAGGACAGGATGGTACGTGTCTAAATCTACCAGCACTAAGTCTGCATCGTAACCAGGGGCGATCGACCCCTTCCCGACAATCCCATAGGCCTTTGCCACTGCCGTAGACATCCAGTGAGACACTTGAGCCACGCTACATCGCCCCTGCATTGCCTGGGTTAGCATCAACGGCAAAGAGGTTTCTACTCCAGGCATTCCTGACGGCACCTTGGCAGGCTCCAGAAAAACGGTCGTCGCAGATGCTTCCTCATCCGCTTGCTTTGCGGCACTCGCCCGTCCCTTTTCTGCCAGCGTATGGGGGGCATGATCGGTCGCAATAAAATCAATCACTCCATCCTGAAGTGCCTGCCACAGCACCTCATTGTCGTGGACACTCCGAATTGGCGGGTTCATCTGAATCAGTGACCCCAGTTTTTCATAGTCGCCCGTATTCAGCAGTAGATGCTGAGGCGTGACTTCCGCTGTCACCCACGCTGGCTTCTCCTGACGCAGCAGTTCGGCTTCTTCTGCGGTTGAAAGGTGCAGAATATGGAGCCGTCGCTGATATTTTTTAGACAGTTTGAGCGCCAGTTGCGTGGCGTTGAGCGCCGCCTGATTATCTTGAATCACGGAATGAATAGCCGGATCGGTAATGCCTGCAAATTCTTGCCGCCGTTGGGCAATCCGCGCTTGGTCTTCGGCATGAACGGCGATGAGGCGGGTGCCTGTGGCAAAAATGCGATCTAACGCGCCTTCTTGATCAACCAGCAGATCGCCATGCATCGACCCCATGAAAATCTTGATGCCGGGAGTTGGAGTTGCTGTTTGCAGGTCAGGTAAGTTGGCTGTCGTAGCTCCGATAAAAAAGCCGAAGTTCACAAAGGACTTTTGGGCGGCTCGTGTCAGTTTATCGTTGAGGGCCGTCTGATTAATGGTCAGCGGTTTTGTATTGGGCATTTCTAAAAAGGACGTTACGCCACCACGGGCACAGGCACGGGATGCGGTGGTGAGATCTTCTTTGTGCTCTAACCCCGGTTCACGGAAATGTACCTGAGGGTCGATTACGCCGGGTAGCAGGGTTAAATGGTTAGCCTCAATGACGGTATCAGCCGTGCGGTCAAGGTTTGAGCCAATCTCTCCAATCAAGCCTCCCTCAACCCACACGTCAGCGGATTGAAAGTGTCCATCGGGGAGTAGAACCCTGGCGTTGCGGATCAATAACGTGCGGTCGGGCGATGGGGTCATGCTAAACCAGAAAATACTGCCTCCATCATAGGAAATTACAAGCCAAATTTTGTCCGACCATGAGAAAACTCAGTTCAGCAGAGGTCGCCAGCCTTTCTAGAGCAAGCCCGCCCGAACCTGAGACAGCTCCTCCGTTACGAGTTTCAAGCCGCTATCTTCAAGGATGTGCAGAGGTTGCAGTCCAATAACGCCCATCCCCATCGATCGCCAAAAGTTGATTGGTTATGATACAAAGATTATCTACACCGCTCAAGCGAAGCATTAGGGTGCTTGATTGGTCGAGAAGACCACAGTTCAAATCAAGTTTGCGTGAAATGAACGATTGGTTAGGAGCGCGCGGATGACCCATACCTTCTTTGCAAATCGGGTTGGCGTACTAGCCACGATGCACCGTAAAGAAAAAGCTATTGCACCCATTTTGGAACAGGCGTTAGGCATCAAGCTTCAGCTTCCCGAAAACTTTAATACGGATCGGTTTGGCACCTTTACTCGCGATCGCGATCGACCGGGTGATCAAAGATCAACCGCACGCTTAAAGGCTGAAAGCGCACTGGAACTTACGGGTGAAAGTCTGGCGATCGCCAGCGAAGGCAGCTTTGGACCCCATCCTGGCTTTCCGATGATTGCCTGTAATTGTGAGTTAGTCGTCTTAGTCGATCGCGTTCACAACCTAGAGATTTTCGGTCAAGAGATTTCTCTGGAAACCAACTACCGCCATGCAACCGTTTGTAGCTTAGAAGAAGCACAGATTTTTGCTCAAACTATTGGCTTTCCAGAGCATGGGTTGGTCGTCATGCCTCACGCATCGACTAAAAACCCGAATGAAATTGTGAAAGGCATTGTCAGTGAAGCACAACTGCTAACCGTCGTGACCGAAGCGCTGCGGCGATCGCCCACCATTCACCTAGAAACTGACATGCGGGCGCTCCATAACCCAACCCGCATGAACGTGATTGCAAAAGCCACCAACAACCTCGTGACTGCGATTCAAAGCATTTGTCCCAATTGTGCCTATCCCGGCTTTGAGCCAGTCGAATATCAGCCCGGTCTGCCCTGCGCCCTGTGCCATTTTCCCACAGATCTCACCCGTGTCGCCATCCACCACTGCCAGCACTGCGGGTTTCGCCAAGAAAAACTGTTCCCCGATGGCATCGAAGCAGCAGATCCGGCACAATGTCCATACTGTAATCCTTGATGTCGTTTCTATAGAAGCGACATTAAGAGCTTATGTCGCTTCAACTCATCCTGTCTAACGTTCCTGGTCAGCGGTTGCCAGCACCTCTGCAACTCGGCAAGTGACTTGGGTAAATCCGCTGCACCAGGGTTGTTATGCAGCG
>JACMKO010000011.1 GCA_014380065.1 Leptolyngbya sp. ES-bin-22
ATTGAAGAAGCGCCTACCGAGGAAGGCTCAATTCTGGCGATCGAACACAGCAATGGCAAGATCAAGGTAAACGATGCCAAGGTCGTCAAAATGGATCTTCTGACCGACAACGGCGTGATTCATGTCATCGATGGTGTCTTGATGCCTGCCATCCTGGCTGGTCATTCGTAGCTTTACAGATTTCGGGTTTCCAGTGCGTTTGAGAGGCGATCGAGTGCGGCAGTTGTACGTTCCTGCGCGACAAGGGCAGCATCAGGCGCTTCTGCTTCGACCGTTTCCTGCCGGAAGAACCGTTTTTTCGCCTTCTCAAACGCACGAATCATTAAGAAAATGACGAAGGCAATCACCAGAAAATTAATGACGGTGGAGAGAAAAACGCCATATTTGATGCCGTTGGCTGACAGTTTACTGATGTCGTCTGCACCCACTGCTGACAATGCTGGCTGCAAAAGCGTGGGTGTGATGATGTCGCCCACAAATGACTCTACAATTTTGCCAAACGCGCCGCCAATAATAACAGCAACCGCGAGATCAATGACGTTACCTCGCATGATGAATTTTTGAAAGTCAGCCAAAAAGCCGCCATTAGTCCGTGTCATGCTTCTCTACGTCTCCCTGATTAAGGTCTGTTTCAGTTGGTTGCATTGTAGGGCAAAGCAGACGTTCGGCAACATGATGACTGATACATCGGCGTACGCTAGTTAGACGGAGTACGTTTCAGTGACTTAGTAAATAAGCTTGTCACTTGCTGATCTGGTTCTTGTCAGAAGCTGGTGAACGAGACTTTATAAATCGCCGCGAAGCCTAACCTTCACCTTGCAGAGCAAGATCGCATCCAACTTCGCCAAACGTTGACAAGAAACCACTGAAAATGAGGCACCTGCTGACGGTGACTGGCGGCTCACAAGCTGTCTCCAAGTAAACCAATTGCTGGCTGGCTGCTAGTCTGTCATCAGAATTGGCTACTATAGAAGTAAGGCGGAATCATTCCGACATTAGAATCATTCCGATATAAGACAATCGCTGCGAGTGAGAGATTCATGACTGCTCAGGTTTTGGTCGAGAAGAAGAAGCTGGCAAAGCCCCCTTTGGATATTTATCGGTTGGGCGATCGCGTGTTGCGGCAGCCAGCCAAGCGCATTGCAAAAGTCGATGCGGAAGTAAAGCAGTTGATCCGCGAAATGCTGCAAACGATGTATAGCGCCGATGGGATCGGGCTGGCAGCACCGCAAGCCGCTGTCAACAAACAGCTCATTGTGATCGACTGTGAGCCGGATGAAGCTGCCACACCGCCTTTGATCTTGATCAATCCGGTGATCAAGCAAGCAAGCGCCGATCTGTCCGTGACGCAAGAAGGGTGTCTCAGCATCCCTGGAGTGTATCTAGATGTAAAACGTCCCACTGCAATCGAAGTTTCTTACAAAGATGACCAGGGTCGTCCGCAAAAATTGTCAGCTACAGGGCTTCTAGCCTGTTGCATTCAGCACGAAATTGACCACCTTAATGGGGTTTTGTTCGTCGATCGTGTTGAAAACGCACTCATGCTAAACGAAGAGCTGACTAAGCATGGCTTTTCGGCTCAGGCGGTCAAATCGATCGTACACTGACCGTGGGCTAGGCGCTTAAGCTGTAGCAATAAACTCAAACTTCAAAACTTGGGACTAAGTAACGTGACTCCAAAGAGCGGTGTGTTTCTAGGCGGCTCGTGCATTACGGCGATCGCAGCCGTTGGTTCAGTCTTTGAGCTGTCGTCGGGTGTACCGCAACTTGGCAGCGTGTTGACTGGCGTTATTCTGGCAGTGTGTATCCCTTTAACGGTCGTCTTTTTCCTGGCGGCAGTACGAGACACGCGGGCAAACCAGTAGACACAAGGTAGGGTAGACGGTGTAGGGTGTAAAGCATAGATAATGCAACTACCACTGCGAAATCATTTTCAGCCCTTTTAGAAGCTGGTCAGAATCCCCCGACGATGACGGGAACGGATCGCTACACACCATTTCTGCGGCTGCTGCCTTCTGGTGACGCTGCTGGAAACTACCCCCTGTATCCGCTATCGCTGACGGAGACGGTAACGCTTGGGCGTGATCCACAGTGCCAAATCGTCTTAGACCCACTGGTTTATCGGGCTGTGTCACGGCGACATGCCGAAGTAAAGCCCGTCTTGGGGTTTGAGTCACCTGATGGCAACCACTTTTGGCAGGTTGGCGACCTGGGCAGCGCTAATGGCACGTTTGTCAATGGCGAGCGGCTCAAAGATGTCCAGGTGTTGCATCCAGGCGATCGCATTGCACTGGGGCAGAACGGACCTGAATTTCTCTTTGAATGCCAGCCTAGCGTAAGGACTGCTAAACCAGCACCACCAACTCCACCAGCGCGGATCAATCTGCCCGTCGCTACTCGTCGTAAGCGGACTCCTGCTCCCGATCGACTCTCTGCAACCAGCCCACCGCCACGCCGCCGCGAACCCGATGCGATCAGTCTGACGCAGTTGTTTCCAATCCTTTCTACAGGACGACAGCTAACGCGCAAAGCCTATTTGCTTCCAGGCGGCATCACGGTCGCGTTTGTGGTGCTCATGTTTGTGGCGGTTGGCAACCCGCTGGCGTTCAACATGCTGCTGGCAGCCTATCTAGCGGGTGCTGCGTACTATTTTGTCTACGAGCTGTGTGGAAAGCGGAAACCCTGGTGGATTCTGTCGGGTGCGGCTGTGTTTACGCTGCTGCTGCTTATCAGCCCCGTGCTTAAGCTCTTCGTGTTTGTGTTTCGGCAAGTCTTACCAGGCGAGTTGCCTACAGGGGATGTTGCAGTCCCCTTCCCAATCTTGCTGATCAAGATGTTCTTTGGTGCGGGGTTGATGGAGGAGTTGCTGAAAGCAATTCCGGTCTTTGCTGCTTATTTGCTAGGAACTCAGTTGCGATCGCCCTACCGAGAGCGTCTAGGCGTGTGGGAACCGTTAGACGGGATTCTGCTGGGCAGTGCGTCCGCAGTTGGCTTCACCTTGCTGGAAACATTGGCACAGTATTTACCCGAAGTGTATAAAGCCACGTTGTCCTCTGGCGAAGGAGCCGCCCAACTCGCCAGCTTGCAACTGTTGATTCCACGCGTTTTGGGTTCCGTGGCAGGGCATATGGCGTACAGCGGCTATTTGGGCTACTTTATTGGACTCAGCGTGCTGCGATCGCGACGACGCTGGCTCATTTTGGGCATCGGCTATCTCACCGCTTCCGGACTCCACGCCCTCTGGAACACCGTTGGCAGCATTAGTCCCGTTTTCCTGGCGCTGGTTGGTCTGCTGTCATACGCCTTCCTCGCTGCCGCCATTCTTAAAGCACGTGAATTATCACCGACGCGATCGCAGAACTTCGCCACCCGCTTCTACAAGTAGTTTGAGTTGAAAGCACTGTTAGCGTCCAAGTTTTTATGACTGCAAGCGGTCTGAATCTACTTCACTCAGTCTGTGTTTCGCTTGAAAAATTGGCTAGACGATCACAGAGATACAATCGCAGAATGCACCCGTAAAGCATAGCGTTCGTAGTCAGCGGCTGTAAACAACTTTAGCAACGCTATCAGTGGCTTCGGTTAATTCACTTCAGCAAGGTTGTCATGCTGCCTTTTTACAGCGATCGCAACAACTTCATTCAGGCTCGAATTGGGCTCGATCGCTACTCCTCAAACGACATTAAAAGCTTACGCAGCAATTGAGCGAGAGCGTCACGTTCCGCCTCTTCTAAAGTGCTCAGGAGCCTATGCTCATTGGCAACATGAACCGCAATCGCTTTTTCAATCACGTCAAACCCCTTGTGGGTCAACTGAATAAGCGTCACTCGGCGATCGATTGAATCAGGAATACGCTGCACCAGTTCAGCTTGTTCTAAACCATCAAGCCGATGCGTCATCGTACCGGATGAAACCATTAAGGTGTTGAATAGCTCCGTCGGTGTCAGTTGGTGCGGCTGACCAGAGCGGCGCAACGTTGCCAACACGTCAAATTCGCCAGCGTTCAAATCAAACTCTGAAAACGTCTTTTGAATCCCTCGCAGCAGGTGCTGTCTCACGCGTCCTATTCTGCCAATGATGCCCATCGGTGATACATCTAAGTCAGGGCGCTCTTTCTGCCATTGCGCCAAAATTGCATCGATCTGATCACCACTCATTGAAATGCCAGACACCTAAAAATCTTGATGCTAACCATCTTAGCATCAAGATAAATGCTAGAATTTCGATGTTAAGTATCTTGATATAAAGATTCTAGCCATGAAGACACCTACTGTTCGGCTGTCCGACATTCTGCTGACTGCTTTAGCGCCGATGGCATGGGGAACGACATATGTTGTGGCAACTGAACTCCTGCCGCCTAATCATCCGCTCTTGGTGGCTTCGTTGCGATCGCTGCCCATTGGTCTTCTGCTAATAGCATGGGTACGACAACTGCCTCAAGGCATTTGGTGGTGGCGTATTTTGCTCTTAGGTAGCCTCAATATCGGCATTTTTCAGGCACTATTGTTTGTGGCGGCTTATCGTCTTCCAGGTGGCGTTGCGGCGACAGCAGGTGCAATCCAGCCTTTGTTAGTCGTTTTGTTTTCCTGGATCATCTTGCATGAAAAACCGTCTAAGCTGTCGATTGTGGCGGCGATCGCTGGCTTTGTAGGTGTCGGCTTGCTGGTGCTCGGTCCGGCAGCGCGACTGGATGGCGTTGGCATTGCGGCAGCGATCGCGGGAGCCGTAACGATGGGGTTGGGCACGGTACTCGTCAAACGGTGGAAACGCCCAGTGTCTCTACTGGTTTTTACAGCATGGCAGTTAGCCGTTGGTGGTTTCGTTCTGCTGCCGATCGCTCTGGTGGTTGAAGGACCGATCACGCATGTCTCAACCACTAATCTATGGGGCTTTGCTTACCTGGGCTTGATCGGCACTGGGCTTGCTTATGCGCTTTGGTTCCGGGGCATTGATAAACTCAAAACGTCGGCAGTTGCGTCTCTAGGTCTGATGAGTCCTCTAGTTGCAACGCTTATCGGCTTCGTTTTACTCGGTCAAACCTTTACACCCATTCAACTGATTGGGATTGCGATCGTGTTGGTGAGTGTTTTGATCGGACAACAGACGAATCAATCACCTCAACCTCCCTCTCATCCTTCCAAATCACGGCTCAAAAAAGCACGTTCAGGTTTGTGAGGTGCCTTCACCATCAGCCTTGAACACGACCTTGCCCATAGCTCACGCTCACCTGATGTTGCAGTCAAAAACTAGCTTTTAGGGTTTGCCCCGGTCAAAAACTCAACAGCCTAACAATTGCCTCACCCATCACTCGTTGCGTCTAGTTCAACCAGCGCGTAGCGGGCGATCTCCAAACTCAAACGGGCTTGTTCAACATCAGAAAGCGCGTCCCATTCAATCGAACGGACGCGCTCTAAGGTAGCTTCAATGGGAGCGTCATTGCCTCGCATGGCGTAGGCAAGAGGACGCGCTAAAACGTATAAGTCGTCTTCTGCCAAATTGGGGAGTGCGTCTTGAACACACTGCACTAACTGCTCGGCAAGGGAAGCGGACGTAGACAAAACTTGTTGGGCGCGAGTGGCGATCGCGGTGAGCAACTGCTGAGGAACGCGGGTCGCGAAGCGCTGCATCAGGGTTTCTTGAAGGGTTGCGGTTGACCAAAGTTGGTTTACCTGGGCAAAGAAGACACTGGAACGGGACGCAACCTCGTCCGCATTCCAGCCATCCAGGGAGAACTCTTGCTCTAATTCTGTAAAAAATGCTTCCGATTCAGGCGCAGCAGGATTCCAAATATACGGAGCTTTAGCGGTTGGGTCTTCGGCAACAGTCAAGGCATCTTCGGTGAGCGGTTCATTGCCTTGCCAGGAGCAGTGTGCGCCGTCAGCATGGAGCAGTGTTGCCCAGAGCGCTTGCTCAACCTTCGCCTCTAACTCTGTTTGATCGTCGGGACACATTACCTTATTTTCCATATTGGACTCCTGCATGCACTGAAAACAATACCTCGTTGGTGTTACCTACAGGACGATCGCAATCAGTTCCGCAACTCCATCTAATTTACGTCATTTATCCGCTCAATGAGTTAGCTCAACCAGGTTCGCCGACTGACCAAACCAGCAGGGCATGGGTGAGCTTGCTCTGAATCGGCTATTCCAGAGCGCGATCGTCGTAGGGAAGCTTTACCGAGGTCGTGAACTCTAGCGCTTCGTTATGAGCGCTGCCAAACTTCAGATGGCTGCCAGGCTGCAACGGTACCTCCTGACGATGCACTTTGCGCCAACCATTCGCTTCTAAACCAGCATCGAGCATCCAGGTGCCAAAGCGGGAAAAGTCTTCGAGAAAGTAAGCCAACTCGGTGCTGCCGTTGCGCTGCGACTGGCGACAAAAAATGACTGCATGTTTGCGAGACACACCGCCCTGATCTTCTTGCAGCACCAAATCGTTTTCAGCACGGTCTCTCCCCACGCGCATGAAGCCGCCCTGAATCTGCCAGACTCTTGCTGTGGTGAGCGATCGCAGTGCCGCATCTGGCTTTGGTTGCCCCAGGCGAGTAATGGGTCCTGGCATGGCGGTCATGCCCCCTTCGATGGGTTGCAACAGTTCGCCATCAAATTCGGGATGCATGTAGAGTACAGGCAATGTCCAGGCTTGTTGGTTAAAGCGATACAGCGTCAACAGGTGCTGTCGGGCAACGGCAACCGCCTGATCGATCGGCACTCGTCCTGATAGCGCTCGTGCAAAGGCCTGGATAAAACTGAGCGCTTCTTCATCCGTAATCGAATCCCGCATCCCCAAAACAGCAGGAACCCCGTGATGAATAAGCACCTCGGCTAAACTGCTGCGCGGCATTGCCTGCGATCGCACTGCTTCGGTTGCAACACCGTCAGCAAGCGTTTCATGATCGGGTTGGGCACCCCAGCAGGCGTTGAAGACAGCTAATTTCACCTGGCAGCGCGTAAGCACCTGTGCTAGTTCCGTCCCATTGAGGGTCATGTCGGGGCGCAAAAACAGCAGCCCACCGTCTGGAGCAGGCATACCATGACCAGCGTAAAAAAAGACATTATACCCATGCTGCTCAAGCTGGCTGATTAGGGCTGCTGGCGTTGGTTGCACCAGCGTATCAACCTGACAAGGCGTAATAGTTCCACCGCCAATGCCACTGCTGCCAGAGGTTGTGAGCAGACGAGCCAGCACATTCGCTTCTTGCTCAAGCTGTAAGGTTGGCGAGGCTTTGGGATCGATCGTGCTAACAGATCCCTCTAACCTGTCGTTTGACGGTGGTTCAGAATCCTGACCCAGCACGAGCAGGATTTTGAGGATGTTGTCCGATCGTAGGGCGGGCAGCGAATGCACATCGCGGGTGGTGCGGCTAAACAATAGTTGCTGCCGAAGCGAAATCGGCTGTTTACCCGCTCCATCCTGCATGATTTCCCAGGGCAGCGCGACCAGATTGGGATCACGAATTTCTAAGCGCAGACGCAGCGGTTTTGATTGTCCCATCGCAATGCCCTGACTATGGTCGAGGCTCCCTTGAATCGGACCATCGAATAACCACTGCCAGAGGCTAATACCCAGATTTTGCATCAATCGACCCGACTGGCTTACAGGCTGACTGGGCGCAGGTGGCGGCGTTTCCAGCGGCAGCACAAGATCTGGAGGCAGCTCATCAACTTGCGACACCTGGGGTACATTGGGCAAGCTTCTAGCAGAAAACATTTCCTGCCAACCCAGCCACAGGTGGTTTTGAGCCTCTGCCCAGGCACAGTCATGCAAAACGTAGCCCCCTGGATATGGGGCTTGAGTGACGTAGATGGCGAAATGATTCACTGTCAGTAAAGGATCGATCGCCAGATTCAAGCAGGGAATTTCAGACAAAGATATTCAGGGGTTAAGGCTAGACCCATCACCACATCAGGATTGTTTTAATAGTCTAGTCCTTGTTTGCCTTAGTTGATAGCAGTAAGCACTAGATAACGTGAGGAGTGAGGAGTGAACCTCAACTACTGACTGCTAGCTACTGACCTTCCTGTTCGCCTTCAGTCTGTCGGTACTGCCTCAATCTGGCTAGGGCTACTAACCGCTTTTTGGGGATGAAAATAGGCTTCCAGCACCTGACGCACCATTGGAGCCGCAAACGAACCGCCGCCGCCACCGGAGTTTTCACCAAACGCAACGACGACAATTTCTGGTTTGTTGGCTGGGGCAAAGCCTCCGAACCAGGTATGGGATTGCCGTCCGATATCCTCTGCGGTGCCGCTTTTACCTGCTACAGGCGGCAGTGTCGGTACGTTGAGAGCCGCGCCTGTTCCGCCGTCAACCACAGCGCGTAGCCCTGCACGGAGAATGCGAACGGTATCTGGCTTCAGGTTGAGGGATTCAGTCCAGTTTTGCGCGGCTTCGTTATCTTTCAGCAGGTGTGGCTTCACCAAAGAGCCACCGTTCGCAGGCACGGCAAACATGACGGCAACTTGCAGTGGCGTTGCTTGCAGAAAGCCCTGCCCGATCGACATATTGACTGTATCGCCCAAAAACCAACCTTCTTTCACTTCCTTACGCTTCCATTCATCATCGGGCACCAGACCGGGGCTTTCTTCTTCTCCCAAGTCAATGCCCGTCTTGCGCCCAAAGCCGTAGCGGCGTGTCCATTGAATTAAATTGCGATCGCCAACGCCCATCCCAATCTGGTAGAAAAAGGTGTCGCTACTCCACTGCAACGCACCCACAAAGCCTAATGGACCAAAGCCAGCGTGGTTCCAGTCGCCAAATTCAATGCCGCCCACGGTGAGCGATGGATAGGTGCCTAAGACGGTATCCGGGCTGAACTTACCGGTTTCTAGTCCAGCCGTAGTCGTCACAATTTTGAAGGTGCTGGCTGGGGGAAAGCCTTGTATAGCGCGGTTGACAAACGGGTGATCTTTGCTTTGTAGGCGCTGCCACTGGGCATCCGTAATGCGCGTGGAGAATAAGTTGGGGTCAAAGGTAGGACGGCTGACCATCGCAAGGACAGCGCCATTGCTGGGGTCGATCGCCACGATCGCTCCTTTGCGATCGCCCAACGCTGCCTCTGCTGCCTTCTGCAAATCCAGATCTAGCGTCAGTTGCACATTCTTACCAGTCTGAGTCGGCTTTTTGCCTAGCACTCTTACCACTTGCCCAGCGCCATCCACTTCCACCTGTTGCCCGCCCCATTCACCCCGCAGCAGCTTTTCGTATGTCGCTTCAATGCCCATCTGACCAATCACATCGCCAAGTCGATAGCCTTCACCTTTGCGCTTTTCGAGTTCGCGATCGTCCATTTCGCCCGTATAGCCAATGACATGCGCTGCCAGATCGCCATTAGGGTAATAGCGCACAGCCTCAGCATCCACCTGTACACCTTCCATCTCACCGCCATATTCTGCTAGCGCTGTTACTTGGGCTGGACTAACACCACGCGCAATCCGTACAAGGAAAGGAGAGGTATAGCCTGCTTGCTCTAGACGGTTTTTGATGTTTGCTTCGGGCACGTTGAGAATCTGAGACAGCCGCTGTAGTGTCGTTGCCCATTCTGCTTTTTTGCGTGCCAACGGCCAAAGAAAGACTGAATGTGACAAGCGGCTACCCGCCAGCATCTTGCCTTTGCGATCGAGAATTTTGCCACGCTCCGGCTGCTCAGGAATCAAGCGAATGCGATTGTTTTCGGCAAGTTGACGATTGCGATCGCCCTCCACCAGTTGCAGGTAAGCGAGGCGACCACCAATGCCCACTAGCATGACCAGCGAAACGCCTAACATCATCGCGATCGACTGAGCGCGCCGCCCCACAGTGCGGGGAGTCGTCTGGCTAGCGATCGTAGTAGAAGGGTGGGTTAGAGTCATACAGTCATTACACGAAGCAGAGTACTGTTAGAGGCGTATAGACACGTTGGCAAGGTTGAGTTCCTTACCGATGAGTCGTTAGTCGCCAAGTTGGGCAAGCTAAAGCAAAGTGCTTTTCCATTCTCTTTCCTCTTGTAAGCTGCAATGTAGAGCCGTTAGTGCAACAGCCCAACATGAAGCGCTGATCAGGCAAATGGCTTAGCTTTTTAGAGGCTTAACCGATCGCCAGGTGATTGAATGGGCATCAGGTGGATAAAATAAACCAGGTATCATAGTCTGTCACTTTATCAGAAGATGGACAAACCCCACTAAGTGCTTGTTCTCTCAGGCATTCAGAGACACGCCTAAAACCGTCATTGTGCCTCAAGCGTCCCTCACATCGCGACAGAATCAACCATAGGGAATTGTCACTATGTCTCAAACCATTACGCATAACCAGCGTGCCTTAGCGGCTGATACCGGGTTTGATGTTGAACTCCGCAAAGTTTTTAAGGTTTTTAACGGGGAAACGGCAGTACGGGGCATTGACCTGAGTATTCGTCGAGGCGAGTTTTTTAGCATTCTGGGTCCTTCGGGCTGCGGTAAAACAACGACGCTGCGGATGATCGCCGGATTTGACTCTCTCTCAGCGGGGGAACTCTTCATTCAGGGGCAGTTGATGAGTCAGGTGCCGCCCTACCGCCGTCCGGTGAACACAGTGTTTCAGAGTTACGCCCTGTTTAACCACCTCACTGTGCGTGAGAATATTGCCTTTGGGCTGCGGATTAAGAAGCGAGATAAGGCAGAAATTGTCGATCGAGTGCAAACGGTAATCAAGCTGGTCAAAATGGAAGCCTTTGCCACTCGCTTTCCTGCCCAACTTTCGGGTGGACAGCAGCAGCGAGTGGCACTGGCGCGTGCCCTCATCAACCGTCCCGCCGTTCTACTCTTAGATGAACCGCTCGGCGCACTTGATCTAAAGCTGCGTAAAGAGATGCAGGTCGAGTTGTCAAATTTGCATCAAGAGTTGGATTTGACCTTTGTCATGGTCACTCATGACCAGGAAGAGGCACTCAGCCTTTCAGACCGCATTGCGGTGATGAACCTCGGCAGGATTGAACAAATTGACACCCCCAACCGCATTTATGAGCAGCCTCAAACTGCCTTTGTGGCTGATTTTATTGGCAATACCAATCTCTTTCCTGCCAAAATCGAGGGCGCTCATCCAGCCATGCTGTGGATCACCACAACCAACGGGCTAAAGATGAAAGTTAAACCCCTCGACACATCAACTCCGCTCACATCAGGGCGAGTGGTTGTTAGCGTCCGTCCAGAAAAAATCCACGTTAGCCGCACCATCCCCAACGATGTGATCAACTGCTTTGAAGGACGTTTGCGGCATGTGATGTACCTCGGTGCCCACGTGCATTATGTGGTAGACCTCACGTCGGGCGATCGCCTCACCGTCATGCAGCCCAGCGCGATCAATGACCTACCGGGTGCCGACACCCCCATTTACGTCCAATGGGCACCGGAAGACTGTTTGGCGATTCCAACGAGTTAGTAGTCAATAGGCAGTAGTCAGAATTAATTCAACACTCAGCACTCTTCTCACCCAATCCCCGTGCCCCACCTTTCTCCCACCGTCTCCTCTTGTGCCAAGGTAAATCGATCGCGGCGAGCGTTTTTGCGGGCAGCGACGGGGGTTGTGTCTGGGTTAACCCTCTCAGGCTGCGGCTGGACGTTGGCGGAAGTGCGCCCCTTGCAAGCCAGCGCTAAAACAGCAAACGAGCTGCACATTTACACATGGTCAAGCTACATTGACGATGCGTTGCTGGAAGAGTTTAAAGCACAGACTGGTGTCACGGTCATTGCCGATACGTTTGACTCAAACGAGACTATGCTCGCAGCCTTTCAGGCGGGTAAGGGAGCCGCCTACAGCATCATCTATCCATCTGACTACGCTGTGGCGAAGATGATTGAGTTGAAGCTGCTGCAACAGCTTGACTTGAGCCGTATTCAGGGTTTGGAGAATATTCTGCCTCGCTTTCAATCATCTGTGCATGACCCAGGAAACCGGTACCATGTACCCATTAGCTGGGGCACAACGGGCTTAATCTACAACAGCACGAAGCTCAATCCTCCACCCACTGATTGGAGCTATTTATGGACTCAGCAGCGCACGCTATCGCGCCGCATGACGTTGATTAACGATACGCGAGAAGTGATGGGAGCGACGCTACGATCGCTCGGCTACTCCTACAACTCCAGCAATCCTCAAGAAATTAAGCAGGCATACGAAAAGCTCGTTGTTCTCAAACCTGCGATCACTACCTTCACCACCGACGCATGGCGGGATCAGCTCATTGCGGGAGATTTGCTCATTGCAATGGGCTATTCGGCAGATGCTATGTCCGTCACGCTCGCCAATCCCGCGTTGAAGTATGTCATTCCCAGTAGCGGCACCTCCCTTTGGAGCGACACGATGGTGATCCCCAAATCTGCCCCCAACCCTGATGTTGCCTATGCCTGGATTAACTACGTGCTGCAACCATCTGTCGCTGCCCAAATGACCGAACGCCTCAACTTTGCTTCCCCAAATCAGTCGGCTCACGATCAGTTGCCCGCGCCGCTACGTGACAATGAAATTTTATTTCCTCCAGAAAGTTTATTAACAAAATGTGAGGGCGTTGCCCCCGTAAAAGAATCGATCACAGAGCTTTATGAGAAGTATTGGACGCAGTTGACTAGCAGCTAGGAAGTTGTTGGTTGTTAGCTGTTAGTTATTAGAGAACAGCAGTCAAAAAGCTTATCACTTATAACTCCTCACCCCTCACTCCTCACCCCTCTCCCCTCTCCCCATGTCCCAAGCATCGCCCTCTGCACCATCTGACGTTCCGCCTCGCGATCGTGACCTTCCCAAATGGATTGAGCCGCTGTTGCTGCTGGGACCAACAGGAATTTGGCTGAGCTTACTGCTGGTGATTCCCACCCTGCTCATTCTGGAACTCAGCTTAGTTCCTGGCATTCGACCGGGGCAGGTGGTGAACCCTTCCGGGTTGAACAACTATGCCTTAATTTTCCAGCCGATTTATCTTCAGGTATTGGGGCGATCGCTGTTCTTTGCTCTGGGCACGACCATCATCTGCCTGCTGCTAGGGTTTCCAGTTGCCTACTGGATTGCCCTCATGGTGCCGAAGCGCTGGCAAAATCTACTGATTGTTGGCTTTGTCTTGCCCCTATGGACATCATCGCTGCTCCGTTCCTACGCCTGGATCACGATCCTACGACCAACCGGTGTGCTGAACTCGGCGCTCAACAGCATCGGGCTACCATCGCTAGATATTCTCAACCGAAGTTCCGCAGTACTCGTTGGCATGAGCTACAGTCTGTTGCCCTACATGGTGCTGATTCTCTACGCCTCATTGGAGAAGCTCGATCGACGACTGCTGGAAGCGGCGGCAGATCTGGGCGCACCACCGTCGCAGGTATTCTGGCGAGTGACCGTGCCGCAAACCTTACCAGGCATTACAGCGGGTGCGCTCTTAGTCTTCATCACAGGTCTCGGCGACTTCGTTGACCCGGAACTTTTGGGCGGCGCATCCAGCATGACGGCTGCTCGTTTGATTTACAATCAATTCCTTGGTGCAACCCAAAACTGGGGCTTTGGTTCAGCCCTCAGCAGTCTGCTCATTCTGGCGGTCAGTCTGGCGATCGCGCTGCTGCTGAAATACGGCGATCGCAATGCCAGCAACGTTTAGAGCTTGCAGGCAGACGCTAGAGGCATATTAATCGTTAGTGATTCTGTTAGCGCCACCTGTTAGAAAGCAGGGAGCAGCGGGCAACCATAACTCATCCCTCATCTCTCACCCCCTTCATCCCTCTTCTTCTTCACATGTCCTCACCCAAAGTCAAACTCCCTCTCTCCTGGCAGGCATTGTTCTCACTGCTGATGTTTGGCTTTATGTACCTCCCCATTCTGGTGCTGACGTTTTACAGCTTTAACCAGTCGCCCTATAGCGTTGGCTGGCAGGGCTTTACGTTAGAGTGGTATCGCAAGTTCTTTAGCGACCAGCGCATTCTTTCAGCTTTGAGAGCTAGCCTGAGTGTGGCGTTTTTTGCGGTGGGGATTGCAGCGGTGATTGGCACGCTGATGGCGGTGGGGTTGGCGCGCTATCAGTTTCCAGGGAAAAGTCTGTATCGGGGTCTTTCGTATCTGCCGCTCATCATTCCAGATATTGCGATCGCCGTGGCAACGCTGGTTTTTTTGGCGGCAGTGGCGATCCCGTTCAGTGGTGGTGCGATTCAACTGAGTTTATGGACCGTCGTAGCGGCACACGTTGTCTTCTGCCTGTCCTATGTAGCGCTTGTCGTTTCCACTCGTCTGACGAACCTGAATCCACATTTAGAGGAGGCTGCGCTCGATCTGGGCGCAACGCCCGGTCAGGCGTTTGTGCAAGTGCTGCTGCCGGAGTTGATGCCTGCGATCGTCTCTGGCTGCTTGCTCGCGTTTGTGCTGAGCATGGACGATTTCCTGATCGCTAGCTTCACGGCGGGAGGAGGCACAAACACGTTGCCAATGGAAATCTTCAGCCGCATTCGCACGGGTGTGAAACCAGACATCAATGCTCTGAGCGTTGTCCTGATTCTGGCATCTGGATTAGTCTTTTTTACAGCAGAATGGGTGCGCCTCCGCAGTGAGCGGAAGCGACTGAGCTAGACGCGGCTTGCCGCGAGAGGAGACGGTTTGTCTACTTAAAGCGATGCTTGCGTTTTGCGATCGCCTTGCGCTTGCGCTTTTCGATCGGGGTTTCAAATTGCCGCAACCGTTTGATGTCTGCAAAAATGCCAGCTTTAGAAACCTGACGTTTGAATCGCCGTAGTGCCGATTCAATACCCTCGTTTTCACCTAAAACTACCTGAGTCATTCAATCCTCTGAGCCTTAGCTCCATATAAAGACCTCCAGTAAAACTCGCGAACAAGAATCTCGCTGGAGCAAATACATTTTGTCACGAAAAAGCTGATTAGCGATCGCCGTAATCGCCGCCTCGACTGCTGGAATAGCCCCTGCTGCCCATCTCACTGCCTCCAGATGGCTTCCGATCCTCACGTGGACGGGCTTTATTGACTTTGAGATCACGCCCCATCCATTCTGCGCCATCAAGAGCTTCAATCGCGGCTGTCTCTTCAGCGTCGGTTTCCATCTCAACAAAACCGAAACCACGGGGGCGACCCGTCTCACGATCGGTGGGAAGCTGAACACGCTTGACCGTGCCATACTCCGCAAAAATGCTACTAAGATCTTCTTGTGTAACGGCGTAGGAAAGGTTGCCTACATAGATTGACATGGAATAGCTCCGGAGAGTGATCAGTATGAAGGTTTAAATCCGGAGAGAAGCCTGCTGAAACCAAGAACAAACACCGCAACCGAATCAAACTCTGCAACCTAGATTAGCACAGGATCAAGATCCGTAAACCCTACTCACCATACTGTGAAGGAATCTCACGTTCTTAACGCAATGAAATATCCACACCGCCCTGTTCATCCTTGACCTTGATTTGAGCAGACCGCGCTTGCCCTTGAGCGCCAGTCACTTTGCATTCAAACGCGTCTCCTGGTTGCGCAACGCGAAGCTTGCCACCGCAATTTGCCGTCACGTCCGGTCCACCTTTGTCACGAATGCGGCTCTGGATGAACTGCTCTAGTTTTGACAGGACTAATAATTCTTTGGTGTTCCACTGAAACTGACCGTCTGGATTGGTCAGTTCGACCGCGATCGTAAAGGGCTGACTATCAGCGGTCGCATCACAGTTAAAGCGGTTACCTGCCTTCACATCAAACTGGGCTGGACAATCAACCGAGTCCAAAGGCACTTCGGTAGACGCTGTAAACGCTTTGCCTAAACGGCTTTCCAGATCTTTCGTTGCCTGCGATTTATTTGCCATTGCAGGGCTGGGGGTTGCCACAGGGCTAACCACGATTGAAGGGGTTGGCGAAACGTTGCCCGTTGCTTGGGGTTGAGTGGTACATCCTGCTAAAAGCACGAAGGCAGATAGGCTTGCTGCTACGGGTGACCATTGTTTGGTGTTGCCGGCACGAGGCACGGTCGATCGCGCTCCCACCTTAGAACTATAGGACTGGCTCATGAATACGCTCTCTGCTGCACTGCCTATGGTAACGCAAACAAGGGTCAACGCTTAGTCAGTAGGGCATCGGGGAGCCTCAAAACTCCGTAGCGCAGCGGTACAGAGCGTTACTCAATCAGCGGTCAGCCATCTATTCGGTGTAGGACAACGCTTCCTGCTCGGCTGCAAAAATATAGTCGTAGTCGAAGATGAGCGATTGGGAATGGCGAATAATGGAGAAGCCAAAATTTGTGGTGATTTCAGTGGTGAAGGTGGCGATCGCCAGTTCAACTAGCTTCTTCTCACTCATCAAGGGCTTTTGCACAAAATAATCGCGTCGTGCAAAAAACAGGCGTTCATCTTTTGGCACGATGATGCAATTCAGCTTATGGGTGTGTTGAATCGGTCGAATGTAGGTGTTAATAAACTCATCCTGGTTTCGCTGCAACCGATAAAGTTTTTCGTGCTGAAACCAGCTCATCCGAAACATCATTTTGATCAGCTCAAAGCCCAGGATGTAGTTGAATACATTGTTGCGCTCTGCGGTACTCATCACCAATCGCAGTGCCGATTCTAGATAGAGGTCGGGTTGACCGCGCACGTCCTGAGCCGAGTGGATGTAAAACTGTCGAATATAGCCTCTGAGGGCGATCGCATTTAGCTCGGCTTTAACGTTGAATTCCTTTAAATAATGGCTGACTTTTTGTTTGGTATCGCGGTCTTCCAGAACTTTTGAAATTAACCCATCAGCCGTGTAGTCATCCAAAAAAGTGGCTTGCATTTCAGGCGAGGCAGCACACATCAAATGACAGAGCGACAGCACAAAACGACGCTGCTTCCAGGGCAAGCTCTCTGCCCATTGTTGGGCTTCTAGGGGCAGCATGGAGAGAATGCTTGCAGCGCTGGACGCTTCGGGCGGGCTTGTCTTGGCTGTGCGCTTGCTCATGAGTGACCGAAAAGAGCGTCGATCGGTAGCTTCAGTGTTCCCAGGCAAAGCGTGAATGAACAGGATGCCGTTGCAGCGACGATAGAAGACCACGATCTGCCTTGGTCAGGACTCTGCCAAGAGTTCTAATAGTTCCGCTTCAGAGAGTTGGGTAATGCCTAACACCTGTGCTTTTTCAAGCTTGGAACCAGCGTCTTCCCCCACGACTAAATAATCGGTTTTTTTGCTGACCGAATCGGTGACTTTGCCGCCCGCTGACTGAATCATCGCTTTTGCGTCGTCGCGTTTGAGGGTAGGCAGGGTGCCTGTGACGACAAAGGTTTTGCCAACGAGGGAAGGGTTGAGTGCAGTGGGTTGAGTTTCACGGTCTGCCTGGAACTGTAAGCCTGTGGCTTGGAGGCGCTGAATGAGTGACTGGTTGGCTGGATTTTGAAACCAGTCGTAAACAGACTGAGCAATTTCGCTGCCAATACCAAAGACAGTCGCGATCGTCTCGACCGCTGCGACTGCCAGCGATTCCACAGTGGAGAAGCGTTCGGTCAAAATCTGAGCGTTGACATTACCAACATGACGGATGCCCAGCCCATAAAGCACTCTTGCCCAGGGTTGCTGCTTCGAGTCAGCGATCGCCTGCACCAGTTTTTCAGCGGACTTTTTGCCCATGCGTTCCAGGAGCAGCAGGCGATCGAGGGTGATATCATACAGATCAGCCACCGATTCTACGAGTCCCGTCTCCACAAATTGCAGCACAAGCTTTTCGCCCAAGCCATTGATGTCTAGCGCTTGGCGGGAGGCCCAATGTACCAACGCGCCGCGCAAAATGGCGGGACAGGAGGCGTTGATACAGCGAGTAACCGCTTCGTCGTCAGGCTTGACCAGGCGTTGACCGCACTCTGGACAGTGGGTGGGCATGTGGTAGGTTGCTGTGCCATCGGGTCGCAGGTCATAGAGGACGCGCACCACTTCGGGAATAATTTCGCCTGCTTTGCGGACGATGACGGTATCACCCGCGCGGATATCCAGTTCGGCGATGCGATCGCTGTTGTGTAGGGTTGCTCGCGCTACGGTTGTACCTGCCAACTGCACAGGACGCATCTCTGCGAGGGGTGTCACGGCTCCTGTACGCCCCACATTGACGCTAATCCGCTCCACGATCGTGGGTGCTTCCTCTGCGGGATATTTGAGCGCGATCGCCCAGCGGGGAAATTTCTGCGTGAAGCCCAACTGAGCTTGCAGTGCCAAAGAGTTGATTTTGACGACGACACCATCGGTCATGTAGGGGAGTTGGGTGCGATCGATTGACCAGCGATCGCAGTATTCCTGTACGTCCTGCAAATGGGCGCACTGTCGCCGTTCGGGGTTCACGCGAAAGCCCATTTGTCTGAGCAGTTCCAGGCAGTGCCATTGGGAATGGGGAGTGGGGAGTGGGGAGTGGGGAGTGGGGTTTGATTCGCCACTCTCTAAACTCAAATTGCCACTGCCGAAATGGAGCGTGTAGGCGAAGAAATCGAGTTTGCGGCGGGCGACAATTTTGGAGTCCAACTGACGGAGGGTTCCGGCAGCAGCATTTCTGGGATTAGCGAAGAGTGCTTCACCTGCTTGTTCACGCTCCTGATTGATTTGCTCGAATGATGCCAGTGGCAGAAACGCTTCACCGCGAACTTCTACAACGGGTGGGGGATTGTCTAAATTGAGCCGCAGGGGGATCGATCGAATTGCTCTGACGTTTTGGGTAATCGCTTCGCCTGCAATGCCGTCACCGCGAGTCACGCCACGTGTCAGAATGCCGTTTTCATAGGTCAATGCCAGCGCGTTGCCGTCAATTTTTAGCTCACACACATAGTCGATCGTGTCGACTGGGGGACGATCGCTGGCTAGTAGCTGCCGCTGCCAGCGCTCCTGCCATTTCGCCAAATCCTCGTTGCCGAAGGCGTTTTCCAGGCTATACAGCGGAATGTTGTGCTTGACGGAGACAAACTGACTGGCAGGACGCTCACCAACCCGCTGCGTCGGACTATCAGGAGCAATTAGCTCCGGGTGACGAGTTTCCAGGTCTACTAATTCTCGGTAAAGCTGGTCATAGACGGCATCTTCGATCGTGGGCGCATCCAGCACGTAGTAGTCGTAGCTTGCTTGCCAGAGTAGTTTTCGCAAGTCCTGTACGCGCTGTTCCACTTCAGGAGTAATTTGTGATATTGCATCCATCGCCAATGACCAAAGCAAATCCAGACCCTAGTTTAGCGCTGTGACGCATGAGGATGTATGGTTTCCGCTGCGTTGAGGCGAGGCAGCGATCGAAACCGAATTTTTCGGGTATGCTGCGATGTAATGTGTACCGTTTCGGTAGCCTGGGTTCGATGGTGAAGGTCTGGATTACCTGCTTTGTTTTGCTGTTTGGCGCAACAGAAGGACTGCAATGGGTGCAGCAGTTCTCGTTGCCGCTGCCGATTTTTATGTTGGGTGGTGCGCTTTTGGCGATCGCGTCCAACTACAACAAGCTGACTCATCTGCCGTTTCATCTGGACTATAAAAAACCAGAAGCGCTTCAAGACGACGTTTCAGCCGCTCAGGTGCCTCCTAAACCACAGACAGCCGTGCAAAAGGATTTGCCGCTACAGCGCGATCGCGCGACCGATCATCCCATCTCTTTCACCATCAGCAAACCACACCAACCTAGGGGGTAGCGTTCTACCGTCCCATCTTGCGCTTGAGTTCCTGTAGCTCTTCTTCGGCTTCCCAACGGCGAAACTGATGTTCTAAATCGCCCACGCTGCTGGATGAAGTGGGAATTTGGTTCCAGCCAGCGCTATTCCATTTCTGTTCAGTCGTCGCAGCCGTCGCGCGAGTTGCTTGCGCCTGGGTAACTTTGACCTGAACTTCTTTGCGGCGCTGCTGGATTTGCTGCTGCAACTGCTGAGTTTGCTTGAGGCGCTCTTTCAACACTTCCATCTGTCCCCAGCGCTGGTTGCCTTGCCGTAACAGACTGGCTTCATGTTCCTGGGCAGGTTCTGCCAGATCAAGCCTTCCTGATGCTTTGGCTTTTTCAATGCGCCCATGCCAAAGCTGGATTTCCCGCGCGATCGCCAGAATTTCGTCCTGAAGCGCTTTCTCCTGTCGCCTCAGATCGGTCATCAGCTTGAGGGTTTCTTCTTCCTGATCGCGCAGCGTCTCTTCGAGAACGAGCAATTCTAGCTGCGGATTGTCTCGCAAAAATTCCTCAAGTCGCGTTTCGAGAAACTGGCTGAAATCGTCAAATAGACCCATGTGTGTGCTCCGAAGCAGTTGTTAGTGGTTGGTTTTTAGTTGTTAGAGGCGTTAACCAGACGTGAGGAGCCAGAAATAACCCAGAACTCAGAACTTTCTCTCTACTAACAACCAACCACTAAAAACTAACAACTTCTAAAAGCTCTGACCAGTGAAAATCGATCGCACTTCACCATTGCGGCGAATAACGGCTTGATTTTGAGATACTTCAACCAATGTCCAACCGCTTGTAGCGATGCTTTCGCCGATGCGGTAGCGCTGGGTCACGCCGTTGATTTCGATGAGGGCAGCGGAGCGATCGCCCAACTCCAAGACTCCCACCAACTTTTTGGCAATACCAGGCACCGAAAGCGGAATCGGCTGACGCACAGCGGTCGGTGCCTTTACAGAGGGCAATGGTGTGACAGACGGGCTACCAGGCTGACCAGCTTGCGGCACTTGATAGACAGGCACATAAAGCCGTGATAGCCCTGTCGCTGGGCGGGTAGTCGTGCCAGGTGTAGTCGTGCCTGTGGGTGATGTGTTTTGGATCGTGGGGGTGCCTGGTAGGGCTACGGTTGGCAGGCTCGTTGGTGCGCCATTCGCGCCAACCGTGGTCGAGCCGGATTGCTGTTGATCGATCGCCTTGAGTGCTTGCTGTAAGTAGTTAACAAACTGATTGTCGGCTGTGGAAGGAACAGCATTGGTGGCGGGCGGCGCAATGGCAACGGGAGCAGCCTGACGCTGGGTGTACTGACTAAGCAGCCATACAGCCAAAACAGTCAACAGCGAAAGGCAACCCACACCTAGCAGCAGGCGATCGTACGAGCGGACGGATGCACTCACACTCTCGCTTAAAGGCTGCTGTGCAAGCGATCGCTCCGTTGCATTCCGGTTCACCAGCAACGCATCAGCGTCCTGTTCGTCTAGCGCTGACGGTGGCTCTACCTCCGATCGACGCATCAACGGCGACACCAGATCGACAAAGCTGCTACGTTTTGGTGCTGCTAACACAGTCTCAAGAGGCTCCAGGCGTACAGGCTCCGATGGCATCGTGCCGCTATCGAGCAGGCGTTCCACGTCGCCAAACAAATCGTCCATGAGGCGATCGGCGTAGGATTCGACTGGAAAGCTGGCGGACTCTGTAACATCGGAGCCAAGAGATTCGGCTGAAAACGGTGAGGCATCAGACGACGGCTGAAGAAGTTTTGTACGGGCGCTGGCATCCTGAGACATAGTTTGCTTGAGGAGTGGTTGCTCATTGAGGCGGTTGAGACACGAAAGCAGTATAGAAGATGCCCATCGTTTGGGATCAACTAATCTGGAGCGATTTAGTGTAGATGCCGCGATCGCCTGATGCTTTGTAGAATGCCTCACTGTAACAGCAGACTGGGTAAAGGGAGCGTCTTTCTGTTCACTATTCAAAAAACTATAGAAACGGCGTGTGTATCGGGATGGAATGGCTCACCGCAGAGGCGCGGAGACGCAGAGGCGAAACGCCATACGGCAGCAGAACTTTTACGATAGAGTCTATGGAACTGTGCCTCTACGTTGATTCATGACGGATTTTGATGCCGAGCTTACCAAGGGGCTGCCAGAACGCCTGGTGAAACATGCGGTGCGCTACGCCGATCATCGCTCGGTCGATCGCGCCTTGCTCACGCCTATGATTCGTCACTATGTGGAACTAAAAGACCAGTATCCTCATGCGCTGCTGCTGTACCGCGTGGGGGACTTTTTTGAGACGTTTTTTCAGGATGCGATCGCCATTGCGCGTGAGTTAGAGCTGATTCTGACTGCGAAGGATGCGGGAAAGGAGGTTGGAAAAGTCCCTCTCGCGGGCATTCCTCACCATGCGCTCGATCGCTACTGTGCCCTGCTGGTCGAAAAAGGCTACGCGATCGCCGTGTGCGACCAGATGGAAGACGCGGCTGAAGCGCAGGGACAACTGGTGCGGCGCGACATTACCCGCGTCATTACCCCTGGCACCATTCTGGAAGAAGGGATGCTCAACGCTCGTCGCAACAATTTCCTGGCTGCGATCGTGATCGCAGGCAATCATTGGGGCTTAGCGTACGCCGATGTGTCCACGGGCGAATTTCTCACCACCCAGGCGCAAGAGCTAGAGCAGTTGACCCAGGAACTTCTGCGCTTGCAGCCCTCGGAAGTGCTCGTACCCACCAATGCGCCCGATCTGGTCAGTCTGCTGCGACCGGGCGAAAAATCAGAACATCTGCCTGCTTGCCTGCCGCCTCAGTTCTGCTACACGCTGCGATCGCAAGCTCCCTTTGTCCTCTCCGAAGCCCGGTATCGGCTTTTGCAACGCTTTCGGGTGCGATCGCTTGAAGGCATGGGCTGTGAGCATCTGCCATTAGCCGTCCGAGCAGCAGGTGGGCTGTTGGAATATGTGGCAACCACGACGGAGAAAGGGATCATAAAGGATAAAGGCGAAAGGATAAAGGATAAAGGCAAAGGAATAAAGGATGAAGGCGAAAGCGATCCGTCATCCCCCAATGCCCATGCCACCGAGGAGCGGAAGCCAACTTCATCCCTTATCCTTCATCCTTCATCCCTTAAGACTTTCCCTCTACAGCCCCTTTGTACCTATACACTGACGGAGTATCTGGTGATTGACCATCAGACGCGGCGCAATCTGGAGATTACACAGACGGCGCGGGATGGCACCTTTCATGGGTCGCTGCTGTGGGCGCTCGACAAGACGGTGACAGCGATGGGCAGTCGGGCACTGCGGCGGTGGCTCCTGCAACCATTGCTCCAGCCAAATCAGATTTGCGATCGCCAGGATACGATCGCCGAACTGGTCGCCAATGGTTCGCTACGCCAAACGCTGCAACGCCTGCTCAAGCAAATCTATGACCTGGAGCGCTTGGCGGGTCGCGCTGGGTCAGGCACCGCCAATGCCCGCGATCTCGTGGCGCTGGCAGACTCACTCGACAAGCTGCCCGATTTGGGGCGACTGGTGGAATCCGCGCGATCGCGCTACCTGCAAGACCTCCAGACCGTGCCACCTGTCCTGGAACAGTTGGAGCAGCATCTCCACGCACACCTCGTCGATACGCCCCCGCTTTACCTTACCGATGGCAACCTGATTCGATCGGGCGTGAACCCTCAATTGGATTCCCTGCGCCAGCAAGTGGAAGCGGATCAGGAATGGATTAAAAATCTAGAGATCGTCGAGCGCGATCGCACAGGCATTTCAACGCTCAAAGTCGGCTACAACAAGACCTTTGGCTACTACATCAGCATCTCGCGGAACAAAGCAGGTCAGGTGCCCGATGGTTACACTCGCAAGCAAACCCTCACCAACGAAGAGCGCTACATCACCCAGGACTTAAAAGAACGCGAAGGCCGCATCCAGGTGGCTCAAGATAGCCTGAGCCACCTGGAATACGAAATCTTTGCCGAGTTGCGATCGCAGGTCGGTGAACACGCAGAATTGATCCGCACCGTCGCCCGGTCAGTCGCAGCGATCGATGTTCTCTGTAGCTTTGCTGAAATCGCCGTTTACCAAGGCTACTGCCGTCCCGCGATCGGGAGCGATCGCGAGATCCACATCCTCGAAGGTCGGCATCCCGTGGTCGAGCAATCTTTACCCGCAGGGTTCTTTGTGCCTAATTCAACGGAGTTGGGAGGAGAGGGGAGAGGGGAGAGGGGAGAGGGGTATAAAGGAGCGGAGGAAGTAGAGGGAGCAGAAAGCAAAGAAAAACTTAAAGCTTTGCCTCTCACTCCTCACCCCTCACCCCACCGCGAAGCGGAAGCAAGCTACACTCCTCACTCCTCACCCGATTTAATCGTCCTCACCGGACCCAACGCCAGCGGCAAAAGCTGTTACCTCCGTCAGGTGGGGTTGATTCAACTGATGGCACAGGTGGGCAGCTTTGTACCAGCGCAGGCAACGACGCTGGGCATTTGCGATCGCATTTTCACCCGTGTGGGTGCCGTGGATGATTTGGCAACAGGGCAATCGACTTTTATGGTGGAGATGAATGAAACTGCGAATATTTTGAACCATGCGACCCCGCGATCGCTCGTTCTACTGGACGAAATTGGGCGGGGTACGGCAACGTTTGATGGGCTGTCGATCGCGTGGGCTGTCGCTGAGCATCTCGCAACCGAAATTCGCGCCCGCACAATTTTTGCCACCCATTACCACGAACTCAACGAACTCGCGTCCATGCTGCCCAACGTCGCTAACTATCAGGTGGTGGTGAAGGAACTGCCTGACCAAATTATTTTTCTGCACAAGGTACAGCCCGGTGGAGCCGATCGCTCCTACGGGATTGAAGCCGGACGGTTGGCAGGCTTGCCCACATCCGTCATTCAACGCGCACGGCAGGTAATGGGACAAATTGAGAAGCACAGTAAGATTGCGATCGGTCTACGCAAAGGGGGGCAAACCAGTCTCTCAGCCCGTGAGAAGAACGGTAACCGCTACGAAACCACCCAGCAACCCATAGAGCAGTTAGACATCTTTGGCGTGTCCTCCTAAAATTCGGCGCGTTCTCATAAAAGAGGGGAAGCCGTTGAGCGGACGACCGCTGCTGGCATCGCCTCGATCTCGACCAACTCGACAGGCACTACTGGCGCAAACAGCGCCGGCGCTGCACTGGCTTCGAGCCTTGGTGGAGCGTCATCCGGCTGGGTCGCTGGATACAGCCACCAGGCAAAGAGATGCGTCATTTGGGGCATGAGGAAGTAGGTCATAGTCGGTACAGCGATCGCAGCGACAACCATCACCCGGAAGACGATCGGAAACGGCGAAAGTTGGGTTTGAAGCACCGTCGAAATCACCGTAATGAGTGGAAAGACGGCTAGCCATGTCACCAATGCCATTTTGTAGCGGGGCGGTGGGACGATCGCAGCCTTACCAGGTAAAGTGAACCAGGTTTCCAGACCAGATAAAACCTGCACCTTGGGAGGGCATTCAGTCAACGCTTCTGCCTGGATAAACCACTGCTGGCGCGCCTCTGATGCTTCCCAACGACGGAGATTGCCCAGCCGATCGAACTTAAAGATGACCCGATATTCAGGATCATCGGCACTGGCTGGACGAAAGATGCTGCTGCCCAGGTAGCCTGAAAACTGGCTGCAAGTTGCGGTGACTCCAGTCAAAAAGGCTTCAAATTCGGCTTCGTATCCCCGCTTAACTCGTCGTGAAATAACAACCGTGACTGAGGAATCTTGAGGGTTCCCGTTGCTTTCAGACATGGAGATTAGTGCTCTCAGTATAGGTTCCTGTAGAACGGTCAATTCATTGCTGAAGCCTAATGTATTCATGCCGATCAATCTGTTGCTGAAGCACATTTGCCGCCTGTCTAAAATGACGTGCTACTGCGCTGTCTTCACATCAGACTCGGCATGATGTGCGATCGAGGTCAGAAGCGGGCTAATCTTGTCTGCTTCTAACGGTTTGAAGAAGAAAAACCCTTGCCCAAAATCACAGTTTAAAGCTCTTAAATGGTTTAATTGATTCTGGGTTTCAATGCCTTCAGCGGTCACTGTCATGCCCATTTTATGAGCAATGTTGATAATTAAAGGCACCAGTCCTAAATCGTCTGAGTGTTCGCCCATCTGTTGAATAAAAGAGCGATCGATCTTCAGCGTATTGACTGGAAACGAATGTAAATAGCTGAGTGATGAATAGCCTGTGCCAAAATCATCAATGCTAAGTTGAATTTGCCGTTTTCGTAGTGCTTGTAAGACGCTTTCTGCCGCTTGAGCGTTATCCATAATGGCGCTTTCGGTAAGCTCCAGCTTGAGGTACTGAGGGTCGAGCTGGGTTTCGGCAAGAATCTGGTCAATTTGCTCAACTAAATCGGCTTGTGCCAATTGACGGGCTGATAAATTAACGCTCATTGTGAGCGATCGGTCAGTGGTTTCGTCTTGCCACTGCCGCATTTGTTGACATGACTGCCTCAAAACCCAATGTCCAATCTGTGCAATCAAACCAGTTTCTTCAGCAATGGGAATAAACACGCCTGGTGAAACTAACCCTTGCTGAGGATGCAACCAGCGGACGAGTGCTTCAAACCCTACAAGGTCGCCCGTTGGGATCGCCATAATGGGCTGATAGTGAACGATCAGCTCTTGCTGGTAAAGCGCTTTACGGAGGTCGATTTCGAGCTGCAAGCGCTTGAGCGCGTTTTGATGGAGTATCGGGTCAAAGACTTGGTAGCGCTCTTTGCCAGAGGCTTTAGCGCTATACATCGCCATGTCGGCATCGCGCAACAGATGTTCTGGTTGACTGTACTTTACATTGCCAATCGCTACCCCAATACTGGCTGTAATAAAAACCGCACGCCCCTCAAGCTGAAACGGTTGGGTAAAGGCAGCCAGCATTTGGTTAGCCGTTTGGATCACACTCGTGCTATCGGCAGTTTCTGTCAGCAAGACGGTGAATTCATCGCCGCCTAACCGTGCTAGCGTCACTGTGGGATGAAGAGTCTCTTTAAGCCGACACGCGATCGCCACCAAGAGTTGATCACCAATGAAGTGCCCTAGAGAATCATTCACTACTTTGAAGCGATCGCAGTCGAGAAACAGCACGGCAAACTGTGCGTTTGCATCGGCTTGCATGGCACTGAGCGCCTGTCGTGTGCGATCAATAAAGAACGCGCGATTGGGTAAGCCTGTAAGGGCATCGTGAGTCGCCTGTTCCAAAAGCTGGGACTGGAGCATCTTACGCTCTAAAATTTCGCGATACAGTTCCCGGTTGGCAATTTCGAGTTGGCGGGTGCGCTCTTTAACCCGATCTTCGAGGTGAGCGCTAAGCTGTTGGTTTTGGGTTTCGGCTGCCACGAGTGCCAGTTGATTTCGCACCCGCGCTAACACTTCTTCTAGTTGAAAGGGCTTGCTGATGTAGTCTGCGCCACCCACCGCAAATGCCTTTGCTTTATCGGAGCCATCCGTGAGAGCACTCAAAAAAATGACTGGAATCGCAGCAGTCTCCGCCTTCGCTTTCAAGGTTTGACAAAAGCTGTACCCATCCATTTCAGGCATCATAATGTCCAGCAGAATCAGATCTGGCGGCACAGCCTGGATTGCTGTCATTGCCATCTTGCCGCTGAGCGCCTGACGGACTAGATAGCCTTCTTTCGTCAAAATATTGGAAAGGAGACGCAGGTTCTGCGGGGTGTCGTCAACTACAAGAATGTCTGCTCTGGTCATGTCAACTACTTGCCTGTTCTGGAGAGGGTTGTCTCATGTTCTGGTTGCCGCTTGATACCTAGCCGCGATCGCAAACGCAAGCACCATTAACCCCAGTCGCTACGTGCCCATCGTTCCACTCTCCATAGGCGGTTAACCACTGTTATAAAGCACCGCTTCTCTGTTGTCTTGAGCTAGTATGCCCAAACAATTCCAGGCATAGCGACAAACACCCACTGGAAAAAGCTGTCTCAAACAGCCGTGCCAGGTTTCGCAGGTTTGGTCGTCACTCCGCAAGCATTGATGGCAAGGCATGATCAGTGTTTAAGGTCGATTGTCTTACCTACACGTTAAACCGGAATAGCAGTACATCTCCTTCCTGCACCACGTATTCTTTGCCTTCGCTGCGAACCAGCCCTTTTTCTTTAGCGGCGCTCATCGAGCCAGTCGTGGTGAGATCTTTATACGCGACGGTTTCAGCACGAATGAAGCCGCGCTCAAAGTCGGTGTGGATGACACCTGCGGCTTGAGGAGCCAGCATTCCGGCATGAATCGTCCAAGCACGCGTTTCTTTGGGTCCTGTGGTGAAGTAGGTGCGGAGTCCAAGCAGTTCGTAAGTAGCGCGAATCAGTGCTTTCAGCCCGCCTTCCTGAACGCCCAACGATTCGAGAAAATCGGCACGATCGGCTTCGGGAATATCCACCAGTTCCGACTCCACCTGCGCTGAAATGATGACAACCTGAGCGTTCTCGGTAGCGGCGATCGTCCGCACTTCCTCAACCCATGCATTACCCGTTGCCAGATCATCTTCTGAAACATTGGTGGCGTAGATGATCGGCTTGCGAGTCAGCAGTCCCAGCGTTTTGATGGCTGCCTCTTCGTCTTCATTCAGGCTGACCTGACGAGCAGGTTTGCCTTCGTTGAGGACTGCGGTTAGTTTTTCCAGGGCATCCACTTCCACTTGCAGCTCTTTGTTGCCACGGGCTTGCTTGCGGGCGCGATCGATCCGCTTCTCAATCTGCCCCAAATCTGACAGTGCCAGTTCAAGATTAATGATCTCAATATCCCGTGCCGGATCTACAGACCCAGACACATGAATGATATCGTCATCGTCAAAACAGCGCACCACGTGGACGATCGCATCGACCTCACGAATGTTTGCCAAAAACTGATTGCCCAAGCCTTCGCCCTGGCTGGCTCCCTTCACCAGTCCGGCAATATCTACAAACTCGACTCGCGTTGGCACAATTTCTGCGGAAGTCGAAATCTTTGCCAGCACTTGCAGCCGTTCGTCCGGGACTGCAACGACACCCACGTTGGGTTCGATCGTGCAAAAGGGAAAGTTGGCAGCTTGCGCCTTGGCGTTTGCAACCAGGGCATTGAATAAAGTCGATTTTCCAACGTTGGGCAGTCCAACAATCCCGGCTCTCAGCATGAATTTTAGGGTTTAGAGTTGTGATTTTAGCGGGGTCAGTCCATAAAAATGGAACTAACGTCAACCCTCATTCTAAGTTTTGGCTGGATGTTTCGACTCATCAACCGAAGCTAAAATCTGCGATCGCCAAGCTAAACCCTGCGTCGCCTTGCCTAAACTGGCTCTGGAATGGTCTGCGGAATCGTTCCTGGCACCGTTTGTGGAATCGTTCCGGGGACAGGTTCCGGTACGGGACCAGGAATCGGTTCGGGCACAGGTCCGGGAATCGGCTGTGGCACTGTACCAGGGTTAGGGATCGGCGGATCGGGCATGGGAATCGGTGGCTCGGGTATGTAGATCATGATGGTGTCTCGAATGATGGACACTCATCAGCCTAGAAAGCCACTAGAGAGATTACATCTTCCTAACTAGGCATCACCTTTGGCAGAGAATGCTTTAACGACTGAGACGAAACCCGATGCAGGCGATCGTTGAACAGCAAGGGAGTCAGCACTGCCTCAAACGACGATCGACGTGCAATGGTAGGGTAACGCTCACACAAGGGCTTCCTGCTTGATGCAACCTGATTTCGGTCGCGTTCTAAACCCTCAAACCGAGACACCTTTACTAAAGGCGCTTCAGTCTTGTGTTCAAAAGCCCCACGCCCCGTTCTACACACCAGGACATAAGCGTGGGCAAGGCATTCCAGCGTCCTTAGCGGCTCTATTGGGAGCACAGGTCTTTCAAGCCGATTTGCCAGAATTGCCGGAGTTGGATAATCTCTTTGCGCCGCAAGGGGTGATTCAGGAAGCTCAAGCCTTGGCAGCAGGAGCCTTTGGAGCCGATCGCACCTGGTTTTTGACTAACGGTTCAACCGCAGGCGTGATCGCCGCGATACTGGCAACCTGCAACCCTGGCGACAAAATCATCCTGCCGCGCAATGTGCATCAATCAGCCGTTTCAGGACTCATTCTTTCGGGTGCCGTCCCCATTTTCATCCAGCCAGACTACGATCCAACGCTGGATCTTGCCCATAGCCTTACGCCTGCTGCGATCGCTGAAGCACTAGCTCAGCATCCCGACGCGAAAGCAGTGCTGATGGTCTACCCAACCTATTACGGCGTGTGTGGTGATGTGGCGGCGATCGCGCAGCTTGCCCATCAACACAACATGCCCCTGCTGGTGGATGAAGCGCATGGTGCCCATTTTGCGTTTCATCCAGAGCTGCCGATCGCTGCACTGACAGCAGGAGCAGATTTAGTGGTGCAGTCTACCCATAAAGTGCTGTCTGCCATGACCCAAGCGGCAATGCTGCATACCAGGGGCGATCGCGTCAAGGGCGATCGGATTAGCAAAGCGCTCCAGCTTGTGCAGTCCACCAGTCCCAGCTATCTGCTGCTGGCTTCCCTGGATGCAGCGCGTCACCAAATGGCTACCCAGGGCAAGCAACTCCTGGAATACACGCTACAACTGGCAGACGAAGCACGATCGCGCCTTGACCAAATTCCAGGGCTGTCAACGCTGAAGCCAGAGCAAGCCGGAACGGCAGGGTTTATAGCGCTCGATCGTACCCGTCTCACTGTCACTGTCACCGGTCTTGGCATCAGTGGCTTCGCAGCTGACGCAATCCTCAATGAACAACTCGGTGTGACGGCTGAATTGCCATCGTTGCAGCACTTGACGTTTATTGTAAGTGTGGGCAATACCAGCGCTGACCTTGAGGCATTAGTGCAGGCTTTTGGGGCACTGGCAGCGATGCAAGGAGAAACCGCAGAGACACAGAGGCGCAGAGAGAAGCAACGTCCTTCATCCCTTATCCTTCATCCTTTATCCTTTATCCCTCCTTCCTCCCTCCTCACCCCTCGCGACGCTTTCTTCGCTGCCACTGAAGCCGTCCCGGTCGCGCAAGCCGTCAATCGCATCAGCGCCGAGCTAATTTGTCCTTATCCACCAGGGATTCCGGTGTTGATGCCGGGAGAGGTGATTTCGGCAGAGGCGATCGCTTCTTTGCAAACTATCCTCGCGATCGGTGGCACGATTAGCGGCTGTGCCGATTCCAGTCTGGGAACGTTACGAATCGTCCTTTGCTAGTAGTCCGTCAACTAAAATTTGACGGGTAAACCAAAGCTGGGAAATTTTTAAGGTGTGTTTTTTGAGGGTTTTCAACCCGTCAAAAAATTCTTGACAGAACACTAGCAGTAGATCGGTTTGATGTGATTTTTGGGACACCAGGATTCCGGGTTATTCGATAGGCTTGGGAAGCACTTATCAGACCGATCTAGATGCGATCGCCCCAAAAGCCCTTCATCCTTTAGCCTTCATCCTTTAGCCTTCCCCCCCCTTCCCATGCCTTCCTCTCTCTGGTCTTACGTTACTCCCGGCATTCCTGACGATCTGTTTGAGCGGTTGCCCGGTATTCCTATGAGTCCACGCGAAGTACGCTTACTCATTCTGTCTTCGTTACGGCTCAAGGCAGACTCAATCCTATGGGATATTGGTGCGGGAACAGGCACCATTTCGGTGGAGGCAGGCTTGCTCTGTCCACAGGGGCGTATTACCGCGATCGAACGTGACGAAGACGTGGCTAACCTGATTCGACGGAACTGCGATCGCTTTGGCGTGAGTAATGTCGAGGTGATTGAGGGCATTGCGCCTGAATGTTTGACCAGCCTACCTCAGTCGCCGCACCGTGTTTGCATTGAAGGTGGACGTTCCATTAAAGCGATTCTAGCTGAGGTATGGCAGCACTTACAGCCACAGGGACGCATCGTCGCTACGGCTGCGACACTGGAAGGTCTGTATCAGGTTTCTGAGAGCTTTGCTGAACTGCAAGCTCGCAATATCGAAGTGGTGCAATCGGCTGTGAATCGATTGGAAAAACGGGGCATGAACCAAACCTTTGCAGCGATCGATCCAATTTTTGTTCTTAGTGGAGAAAAATTAGACTAGAAGGGTGAGCGAGTGGCTGAAATGCCCTACCCGGATGAACCATCAGCGGTGAACCGTAAGGCGATCGCGGTTCACACGTTAATCAAACGTAACCGACTTCAGCGTTTAGGTTTCTGTTTTTTGTCATGGTTGACCAAAAGCGCTTAAGAATTACTGGGAGAGCACCCTGGATTCAGCTAAAGTGATCCAAAGGATTCTTAACCTTCTTAATCTTTTGCTAATCTCATCTCCGTTCGCAGCCTGACGAACCGATCGCGGTCAACAACTACTATTAGTTTCTTTCAAAGCGCTTTGGGTCTCCACTCAGGCGGTTCAGAGAGCGTCAGTCCAAGCGTTAAGCCTGACAAAATTTCGGGGTATCACTGTGAAGTGAGGTTCATCAACGACGTTAAATCGTTTAGCCGAGTCGCTGTCAACAGAAAGCAGGTCAAAAGAAACCAGTCTCATGTCTTTTCCCCGTGTTGCAAGTGGAGTTGTCGCGATCGCCCTGGCGCTCAGCATGATCGTGCTGGGAGGCTGGTACTTTACCGTTGGTTTTGGCATCATCATTTACCTGGGACAGTTGGAGTACTTTCAGCTTGTCCATGCCAAAGGCATTGCACCTGCTGCCAAAACTACGCTAGCGGTCAGTCAGGCATTGCTGCTGATTTCCACCGTTTCACCAACGCTAGCGGATGCGGTCTTTCCGGTCGCAGGCACATTTATCTGCTTCTATTTACTGTTTCAGCCCAAACTCGCCACGATCGCCGACATTTCTACCTCCATCCTGGGCTTGTTTTATGGCGGCTATTTGCCAAGCTACTGGGTCAGGCTACGATCGCTAGGGCAAACGGCTGTGAGCAATCTGCCGCTAGATGGTTATTTTCCACACTCCTGGTCAGCTTTACACAGTTTGCCTCAAGGCTTGACCAACACGCTGCTGGCGTTTAGCTGCATTTGGGCCGCCGATATTGGCGCGTACATCTTTGGCAAAACCTTCGGACGCACGCGCCTCTCAAACATCAGCCCCAAAAAGACGGTTGAAGGCGCAGTCTTTGGTGTCACGGGGAGCATCGTAGTGGCGATCGTCGGCTCTTGGGCGCTTCACTGGTCAGGCTGGCCTGTCACAGGTGCCGCTCTTGGCTTACTCATTGGCATTGCCAGTCTGCTAGGCGATCTGACGGAATCGATGATGAAACGCGATGCAGGTGTCAAAGATTCTGGGCAACTCATTCCCGGACATGGCGGCATCCTCGATCGCGCTGACAGCTACGTCTTTACGGCTCCGTTGGTATACTACTTTGTCATCCTAGTTTTGCCGCTGCTGCCTCGGTAAGGAAAGACCGTGAGGAGAGAAGTAAGGCCCTATTCCTCTTCTGGTGACACCATGATCTGCCCTTGACAGCGAATTTGCCCAGGTTCCAGACTGAGCGTCCTTAGAGAAACATCAGAGCCGAGATCGAACGCAAAGCCATCGAGATCGCGGAGGGGAAAGCCTTGACGGGCGTTGACATGGGGCAACCAATGCGGGCGATCGAGGTGCAGTTTGTTACCCTCGCTCAAACGCAACCCCGTACGAATGACTACGGCTGTAGTCTGACCACTAACCGACAGCAGCGTTGCCGCCAGGGTAACCTGCCCATCACCCAACACGACTTGCGGATCTTGCAGGCGAATTTCCTCTGGCGTACGCTGCCTTAGATCGTCTTCTTTGTCCCCGTCAGCTTGCAACAGCGTCAACAAAAATTCAATCACGCCCTGCGCCAACAACGGTGCCTGCAAAGAGGCGTTCAAATCAGCTTCGTACAGTAACACTTCGCCCACGATCGGAAACGCCTGGGTGAGTCGAAGCGGCTTGCCCCGCAGCACTTGAGCAACGTTTGTGCAGATCTGCTCTCCCACAATAGAAACCTGGCTGAGGTACAAACCTCGATAAACAGCATTGCGAGCAGAAACAGAGATCCGCTTGATGCAACCAGACAAAAGCTGACGATCGCCCGCTTCGATGGCAAGTTGGAGGTCGTCTACATGCTCAAGTTGCGATCGCAGCCAAAGCCGGACTGCCGGAGACAGAACCGTGCTCATCAAACGACTTTGGTTGGACATAAAAGTTGGACATAAAAAACGTGAAGCCTTTAGCGAAGACGGTAACGCGACCTGTGTACCTGTCAGATTCAGTCAAGCCAGGCAGCGAAGCTTGAAACGCCTGCTTGCGGTCAACGATACAACGTTATCGTTACAAACCACACCAGTAGACCGATGTGGAGACACGACACTGAAACCAGACCATTCGTACAACCCTTCAAGACGGATGCTTTCCAGCTTTAACGAAGGATATGCCCATGCCAAAATCTCACATCTACTGTCGATTCACAAGTGTAAGTGTCAAGCGCCAGCAATGGCCGCTGTTTAGCTTGCACGTCTCTAGCCCACTCATCCAAAGGCAAGCTGGGGGATCGCTTCATGTGCTCATCTTGATGAAGCGATCCCCCAGAGCCTGTAATGTCAAGATTTACTGACATTACAGGCTCTGTCTTACCTGATAATCCGTATATATGCTTAAAATTTGCGCTTTAACCCCTTGACCCAACCTTTAGTTTGTCGCAACATACCCCTAGCTGCGATCCCCGCACCTACAACGCTGTGCAATCCCAACCCTTATCAGACGTAACTGCTTAAACAGAATAACTACCAACGAATACTTAACATTGGAGAGTAAATGACCATGACCAGAGAACGTCCGCCTCTCGCAGACATGACACTGCGACAGCTTCGTCGAGTTGCCAGCGAATACGGTGTCTCTCGCTACAGCCGTATGCGTAAAGAGCAACTTTTAGCATCAATCCAGGAGATTCAGCGTAGTCAAGGGTCATCTAATCCACTCCGACCCCTGGAGGCTCAGGCAGAAGTGGAAGCAGCAAAGTTTGACCTGGGGCAGGACGATCGAGTCGGTGGCTCACTCTCTGCTGTTGATGAAGGATTGGTAGACCTCCCAGCAGGCTACGGCGAGAGTCGGATTGTTCTGATGCCACGCGATCCACAGTGGGCGTATACCTACTGGGACATTTCCAATGAGCACAAAGAGGCTCTGCGCGGTCAAGGTGGTCTACAAATTGCACTGCGCCTCTATGATGTGACTGACATTAATCTGGCATATCAGTCACCTCACAGCATTCAGGAGTATCCTGGCGATGAACTGTCGCGGGAGTGGTATTTGCCCATTCCAGTGAGCGATCGCGATTACGTAGTTGATATTGGCTATCGGTGTGCAGACGGACGCTGGTTGATTCTTGCGCGCTCTGTCCCAGTGCGCGTTCCCCCCGTTTATCCCTCCGACTGGATTGACGACCATTTCATTACCGTTGCCTGGGAAGAACCATTGGTGGACAAAACCTTCCTGGAACTGGTGCCACCTAGCCGTCAAACAACCAGGGCTGGCGCTGGTATGGCAAATATGGGTACGGGTACAGATACGGCTAGTGCCATCTATAATCAGATTTTTGGTTTGGCAGAAACAACGGAAGCTCAGCGGGTTGCAGGCTCTTTGTATGGCTCCATGCAGCAGGCACCTGTGCACGAACAAACAATTAGCTCTTACGTGTTTCCTTCGGGTATGGGTTTATGGGCACTTCCCACGACATCAGGGCTTACCATGTCAGGCGTTGGGATGTCAGGGGCTGGGTTCTCCGCCTCTGCGCCACCCATCCGTCCCCGCCAATTTTGGCTCGTTGCTGATGCTGAACTCATTGTTTATGGCGCGACGGAACCTGATGCTACCGTAACGATCGGCGGTCGTCCCATCAAGCTTAACTCTGACGGCACCTTCCGCTTTCAAATGTCTTTCCAGGACGGTTTGATCGATTATCCTATTCTGGCAGTGGCGGCGGATGGTGAGCAGAACCGTGCCATTCACATGACGTTTACCCGCGAAACCCCCGAACGGAAGACCAATACTAAAGAAGAAGCCGTACAAGAATGGCTGGTCTAGCCTGACCACTTGAATGCGTTACTCCCTTGCCCTCGATCGTGCGATCGAGGGCTTTTTTGGTATAGGTAGTCACGTGGATTGCCATCAAACTGTCGCTGAACACGATCGTGCGAATAAGCAAGATTGAGCCAACAAGAATGAGCAGTTGTTAGGCAAAGTTGCTTAAATTGGGAAAGATCGGCATTCAGCACTCAACGAGGTAACTCCGCATGGTCGAGCATCGCTTCCCAAACACTACATCAGTGGCTAGCAAGGCACTCGACGACAATTCCTACCTCGACTACTTCTCCGACATCCCCGGCAGTATGCCGGGAACGCTCAACATTGAGTCCGACTCTTCTCCGCCCGTGATTGTGCTCATTGATTATGATGAAGCAAATGCTGTCCGGCAGGAGATCGAAACACCTGAAGATTGTATCCCCTTCCTGGATAGTGAATCGGTTTCCTGGCTCGATGTCAAAGGGCTTGGCAGCGAAGACGTGTTGCGCCGCCTGGGGCAAGTGTTTAACCTTCATCCCCTGGTGCTCGAAGACATTGTGAATGTGCCGCAGCGTCCCAAAATCGAAGAATATGATGAACAACTGCTCATCATTGCGCGGATGGTCACAATCAAGTCATCTGGTCATGGGTTTATTAGCGAACAGGTCAGTCTGATTTTGGGTCGGCACTATCTGTTGACCGTACAGGAAGAACCGGAGTATGACTGCTTTGGACCCATTCGTGAACGCATCCGCACCAATAAAGGCACAATCCGCAAACAAGGAGCCGACTATTTGGCATACGCGCTTTTAGATGCCATTATCGATGGGTTTTTTCCCGTACTGGAGGAATATGGCGAAAAAATTGAAGCGCTAGAAGATGAAGTGGTTGCCAATCCATCCCGTCAAACGCTCGAAAAAATTCACGCCGTCAAGCGCGAATTATTGGGGC
>JACMKO010000096.1 GCA_014380065.1 Leptolyngbya sp. ES-bin-22
AGGCTCTGTCCTAAAAATTTCTGAGGTATTGATTATGTCTACTGTGGCAATTCCAGCTACAAATCAGTGGCGCTCTGAGTTGGGCGACTTTAGCAGCATTGTTTGTTTCAAAGCGTTGGTGGTGGGGACTGAAGAAGCGTTAGGTGAAAAGGCAGCCGCGATCGCCTTGATTTCGGCTGGTCGTCAACGGGGTAAGCAAGTGGCCAATGAGCTTGGTCTGGCGGGGAAAGGGCTTGCTGCTGAGAACATCATTGCTCTCCTTCAAGCAGCATTGGGTAAAGAGGGCACCCGACTCTGCATCATCGAAAAGATTGTCGAAACCGGAGAATCGATCGCAGTTTACTGCCGGGAAACCATTTGTTCTGCTGGAGAGCCTGAAGGGTCTCCCCGTAAACTGACGTTCACGCTGGGCGCTGTCCAGGGTGTGCTGGAGCAAATCTCAGGGAAGCGTTTGCGCGGTAAGCAAATAGAGTCTGTGCTGCGCGGCAGTGACCACGATGTAATTGAGTTTGAGGTCTTAGGCTAGTGCTTCAGCCGCTTCATGCTGGCGGGTCAAGCACGCCCTGGCACACCACAGGGTTGCAGTAAGCAGTAGTACAACCAATTGCATTCATTCATTAACCACAAAATCTACAAGAGGATCTGAATCATGGCCATTAATGTCGAAAAGCTCAGTAGCGTACTCCAAAACTTTGTCAGCTCGACCAGCGATGTCGAAGGGGCAGCTATTGTCACCCCAGACGGCTTGCCACTGGCAACGAGTTTACCAAAAGCGATCGATGAAGAACGGGCAGCCGCGATGTCTGCCGCGATGCTCTCACTGGGCGAACGCATCAGTAGTGAATTTGCCAGAGGTGAGGTCGATCGCATCTTTGTGGAAGGCAATAAAGGGTATGGCATTCTGACCAGTTGCGGTACAGATGCGGTCTTTCTTGTCCTGGCGAATCAGGCGGCGAAACAGGGCTTGCTCATGCTGGAAATCAAGCGGACGTTAGGTGAGCTGAAACTGATTCTGAACTAACGCCATCGCGATATGAGTGGCTGGCGAGTGTTGTCATCGACCGCAACGCTGAAGCACCCGCCCACTGCTCTCAACCCTGATTTGTACATAGCTACACCGCTCGTTTTCAGACTAAGGAAGCTGCATGGAGATTATGCGTCTGGTGGTGACTGGTCCCGTTGGTGCGGGCAAGTCCACCTTTATTCGTTCTGTCAGTGAGATTGCCGTGGTCGATACCGACCGTCGAGCCACGGATGAGACCGCACTGCTGAAGCAAAAAACGACGGTCGCCTTCGATTTTGGGCGGCTGTCCTTTGGACCCGAAATGGCACTGCATCTCTATGGCACCCCCGGACAATCCCGGTTTGATTTCATGTGGGACATTCTGATTCAAAAAGCGCACGCCTATATTCTCTTAGTCGCCGCCCATCGGCCGAGTGAATTTATTGATGCCCGTCGGATTCGTGCCTTTATGCGCCAACGATCGCCCGTGCCCATGATGATTGGCTTGACCCACATGGACGCACCAGATGCCTGGGATCTGGAAAATGCGGCGATCGCGCTGGGCTATTTGAGTACCAACAAGCGCCCCCCGATCATCGCGGTCGATCCCACCCAGGCAGCCTCTGTGGCGCAGGCTGTTATCACTCTGGTGCAACACTCCATGCAAGACTGCTTGGTTTAGCGACCTGCTTGAGGCTCCGTGCCTGAAACCCACCACG
>JACMKO010000097.1 GCA_014380065.1 Leptolyngbya sp. ES-bin-22
GTGGATGCGGCTCAGTTGTGTGAGCAGTTGGGCATTCCCCACCACATCGTTGACACCCGCGAATCCTTCCAGGAAAACATTGTAGATTACCTGGTGGCTGGCTATAGCACAGGCATTACGCCGCTGCCTTGCTCTCAGTGCAACAAAGCGGTGAAGTTTAGTCCGATGCTGCATTACGCGCAAGAAACCCTGGGCATCGATCGCATTGCCACAGGGCACTATGCCCGCACTCGCTACGATGAGGCGACAGGACGCTATCAACTTCTACGGGCGATCGATCGCACCAAAGATCAGTCCTACTTTTTATACGATCTGTCGCAGGATGTTTTAGCGCACGTTCTTTTCCCACTGGGAGAACAGCCCAAAACTGAAACGCGTCGTGTTGCGGCTGCGTTTGGGTTGCACACTGCCGATAAGCCCGAAAGTCAGGATCTTTGCCTGGTGGAAGCCAATGGCTCCATGCGAGCGTTTCTAGACAAGTACATCACGCCGCAGCAAGGTGACATTGTGGATCAGGCGGGTCATGTGCTGGGGCACCATGAAGGGGTGCATCACTACACCATTGGTCAGCGCAAAGGATTGGGTGTGGCGCATAGTGAACCGTTGTATGTCGTAGCGCTGGATGCTGCGAAGAATCGCGTCATTGTGGGCGATCGCGCTGCCACTCTTGCAGCGGAATGTACCGTCCAGCGCCTCAACTGGGTATCCATAGCGGCACCCACAGCACCCATTCGGGCAGAGGCGCAAATCCGCTATCGATCGCCTGCAATGCCTGCAACGATCATCCCACTGGAGGACGATCGTGTCCGCATCGTTTTTGATGAACCGCAATCGAGCATCACGCCCGGTCAGGCAGCCGTTTGGTACGATGGCGAAGTCCTTTTGGGCGGTGGCATTATCGATCGTTAAAAACTTGTTGCCAGACTGAACTTTTTTAGGACTAAACCTCGGAGGTTTAAGCACCAAGGTTGGTCGTGAGGTTCAGTTTTTGGTTAAAACCTCCGAGGTTTGCGTAAGTCCAGGTTTTAAGTAGCGGTCTCTACAAGGCTGGTGGCTAACGACCCGTCAGCCACCATTCGATCGAGCTATCCTTCTGAACTACTCAGTCAAGGCGTTTTAGAGCTTAGCAAGGCTTGAGCTGCCTGCAAGATTTCATCCAACCCACAATCTTTTGGCATGATGATATCTGCATGAGCACTCAGTGTGTGATCGAGGGTTAGATCGCTACGACTAATAAACGCTGAAGTCAGAATGGTGAGGGGTGGCTGCTTCAGTTGAGTTTTTAACTGATGAATGATTTCGATGCCATTGGTAGAGGTTTCGTGCCGATGATTGGGTGCGATCGTAAAATCGATAATGACCAGATCATACGAATCGAGGGCAGAATCTAGAAAACTTTGGGCATCTGTGAACGTTGTGATATCAAAATCAGCCCTGAAAAACCGTTGGATGGCAAGGCACCAGTACTCGTCATCGTCCAGCACAGCTATTCTCGGCATTAATTTAGTCATCGTTACGATACGTTACCTTCGCGATCGAAACCTCTTTAAAGCAATATGCCTGAGGCTAAACAGTTGTCCTTCAATGCTGCCAACCGCGTAGCAGCAGTAACGGAGCGCAATTAAACGTAAGCTGTAGCGCCTATATCCTGACCGTAGCGAAAAAGGTGCCTTTTACACTGCGGATCTTCTCAGTCGTTTGCTCACCGACTGATCTACGGAAGCACTAGAACTCACGCTTAGCGTACCCCCACATCTAACTGATGGTGCTCAGCGTTACATCTCCATACTAGATTGCCCACATCTTTACTGTGGTGCGATCGAGGACGATGAAAACTTTAGCTTTTATGAACCAGCACCTTCCTGAACCTTTGCTAACATTTTGGCGAAAAAGAAATTAGAAGACTTTTGATCTGGCACCTGCAACCGTACTGCGATTCATGCAAAAGACTGCCGAAGACGAAGCGCTACGTCAACAGTTGGAAACATTGCTGGGTGTTGGTGATGGCAACATTAGCAGCGAGGCAGAGCTAGATGCTGCTGAAACTGAAGCGTTGAAAGGAGAACGTGCTCCTATGGTTGCTGCGTTTGCCACTCAAAATGGGTTCGCCTTTGCTGCTGAAGATCTGGTGACCGTGGTCGATGCCTTTCAGAAACATCAGTCTGGTGAACTGTCTGACGCTGAATTTGCGGTGCTAGTGGGTGTACCAAAAAGTGAGGATGCAGCCGCTTTTAGTCTCATAGCAAATCCACTCAAGCGGCTCACACGCTATCTTGGCGAAACGTACTTAGGGATTCGCTAGGCAAGTCGGCGACCAGCCAAGGTTCAAACGCTTAGCGTGGTTGATCAGTTGGTGGCTGCTTTCTTTTCGCATTGACTGCTAGAGTCTGTCGGCTGAAACTTGGTGTCGCTAGTCTCTGCACCCGTTAGTTTCGTTCCTACAAGTACAGCATCGGTGAGATTGGCACCACTAAGAATCGCATCGGTCAGGTCAGCATTGGTCAAGTTTGCACGCTGCAACTTTGCATAGCGTAGATTGGCGCTACGCAAGACAGCGTTGGTTAAATTTGCATCGCTTAAGTCAACGCCAATGAGATTGGCACCAATCAAGTTCGCACCACTCAAGTCGGCACCGCTGAGGTTCGCGCCGATCAGATTGGTACCCCGAAGTTCAGCAGCGGTGAGGTCATCGCCTGTTAATTGTGCTCCAGTAAGATTGGCACCACTGAGGTTTGCGCTGTGAAGGTTGGCACCGCTGAAGTTATCGCCACTGAAATTAGAGCCGCTGAGATCAGCAGCTTGCAAATCAGCATGGCTCAGATCAACGTGGCTTAAGTTGACTCCAACAAAATTTGGTGCCACGTTGCTATGAGCCTGTCGCCAGTGATTCCAAACGTTCACCCCTTGCTTCAAGAGAGCGATATGTGTTTCATCTGCCACTGCGTCTCTTCTCCTGCTACTTCAGCGATCGCGGTTCGACTTAGACGCTACTTAGAGCGGTTAAGGATTATTGCCATTGCCATTGTTGCCCAATTCTGTCTGATCGGCTGAGATCAGCTCACCGATCGTCTCAGTCAGTGCCTTGGGGTCCATAAAGATAATTTTGGAATTATCACTTTCGCTCAGCTTCAGATTGGCATCAACGTATTTCTGCGCGATGAGGTATTGCAGCACGACCTGAGAGTTTGGTTGTCCCTGTAATGCTCTGGAGATGCGTTGAATGGACTCTACCATCGACTCTGTTTCTGACATTGCCGCTTTACGCTTACTTTCAGCGCCTCGCTCCAACTCAAGCGATTCCAGCATTGTTTTCGAGGGAGCAAGCTCCTGAACCTCCACTCGCATAATTTTTACGCCCCAGCTTTCGGTTGCTTCATCAAGTTGATGGAGGAGCGCTTGATTAATTTTATTGCGACCTGAGACGGTTTCGCGTAGATCCATTTGACCAACCTCACCCCGGAGGGCTGTGACAACCAAATTGGTCAAGGCTGATTCCAGATCTTCAACGCCATAGTAGGCTTTGGGAACGTCAAGGATCTTCCAAAACATGACCGCATCGACTGTTAGCGGCACGTTATCACGGGTAATGGTCTGCTGAGGATCGATGTCAAGAATCTGTTCACGGGTTGTTTCAACCAGAACGGTATCGAAGACGGGAATGACAAAGTTGAGTCCGGGCTTCAAACTGCGGCGGTACTGCCCCAGACGCTCCACGATACCCTCGTTGCCCTCGTTAATGATTTTGACCGAACCAGCGACGTAGCCAACCACTACTAGCGTGAGGGCGGCAATCAAAGCTTCCATAGATATTGCTCCTGCGGGTTTGCAGCGTTAACGAGTGTGGTGAAACTAATTCAATTGTATTCCCAGTCTCGTAAGTCGGAAGGCATTGAAGGAAAAGCGTCCAGCGATGCTAAAAGTTTTGAGTTTTGAGTTTTGAGTGTTGAACCCAGCCTTTAGCCTTTAGCCTTCTCCCTAGTCATCCGCTAGATCCAGCAGTTGTTGGTCGATCGCCTGCACCCGCGATCGCACGACATCTTCTGACAAGACTCGCTTACGGAGGGCATCGTTGAGGGCATCTTTTTCTGCCAGCAACAGCCGACGACGGATGGCATCAAGGCGGGCAATTCTACCGCTAGCGACGGTCAGGCTATCGGGGCGACGGTTGTAAAAATCGCGCAGGGAGCGTTCGGCGGCGGCAATGCGTACTTGATAACTGGCGCGCATTTCCTCATAAACCGATTTGGAGAGCACCCCTGTTTTGAGCAGTGTATCCAGTTCGTCCTGGGCGGCTTTGGCGGTGATCAGTTGAGATTGGAGCGATTCAATCCACTGCTGCGCTTCGGACGTGGGGGCGAGGTCAAGACGGCGCACCAGCCAGGGTAAGCTGACCCCCTGCCCCACCAGCGACACCAGAACGGTACCAAAGACAAGGGCAATCAAGGCTTCCCGATTCGGCAATGTGGACGGCAAGCTAAGTGCTAGCGCCATCGACAGCGAACCTTTGATGTTGCCCAAAAAGAGGACATGCTGCCAGCGCAGCGGTAAGTTGCGATCGACCCGTTTGACGATCGCCAGCAGCGGATACACCGACAGAAACCGCCCCACCTGATAAGCAAGCACTGCCAAAAGCACAGCAGGCAGGGTTCTCAGCAAGGTTTCTAAATTAATTTCAATACCAATCAGCAGAAAAATAAATGTATTGACCCCAAAGCCTGCGTATTCCCAGAAGCTCAGCACCGTAATGCGACTGGAGGCAGAAACGGTTTGGGAACGCTCCAAATTGCCGACCACCAAGCCTGCTACGACGACTGCAACGACACCGGACATACCAAAAAACTGGCTCAGTTGAAAGGTGCCGAGGGCGATCGCCACCGTCAACAGAATATTGCTCAGCGAGTCATCCGATCGGGCGTATAGCCCCACGCCGAGATAGCCCAGCGCCAGCCCCACTAGCCCGCCACCCAAAATCACCACCAGCAATTCTCGAATGCCATCAGCAACGGTCAGCGATGCTGTAGTGTTGACCTTCAAAATGAGGCTGAACAGCACCAGCGCAATGCCATCGTTAAAGAGGCTTTCACCCTCCACAATGGTGATCAGTCGTGCTGGTACGGTTACTTCCTTAAAGACGGCAATCACAGAAACGGTGTCGGTAATCGCCAAAATAATGCCGACCAGCAGCGCCGAAACCCAGGGCAACCCCAAGCCAAACTTTAAAAGCGTGGCAGTCACCCCCGATGCAATCACCACTCCGGGACCTGCTAGCACGGCGACAGGTTTAATCGTGCTGCGGAGGCGACTAATATCGGTATTGATTGCGGCTTCAAACAGCAGAATCGGCAGGAAAAGATTAAGAATCAGCGCTGAATCGAGTCCAATTTTACGCGGCAGCAGCTCTGTAATTGCCAGTCCAGCAACCACCAGCCCGGTCACGTAGGGAATGCGCAATCGCCGCGATACTAGTGCAACGCCGGTCGCCACCAGCAGCAGAATAATCAGCACTGTGACTAATTGCGTAGCGTTCGACTGTTCGCTGTTGACGATCGCAAAAAATGTCATAAGAACGTAACCTGTTAACCAACGAAGCTGGCTGCAAATGGATAAGCTATAGTCAGGTGCAAGAAGCTGGACGTTGTCTGGACTACCTAACGCTAAATTGATAGTGCTGCTGGCATCCTCATCAGTGCTTGCCAACCAGTCTAGAGTGTAGAGCTTACAGTCCAATCTCTAAAGCGCACTCCTTCCCATTTGTCGTCTCGATTTGAGGATCTATTGCAGTGAGTCCAGAAGCGCTAGTTCAATTCCCACCCACGATCGTCCCATCGCCGCCTGCGATCGCAAGTCCGTTCGATGCAGAGGACTTCAACGAGCATGTGATGGCGACCTACGCCCGCTACCCGATCGCCCTGGAGCGAGGAGCAGGCTGCCGCGTGTGGGATACCGACGGGCGCGAATATCTGGATTTTGTGGCGGGCATTGCTACCTGTACGCTCGGTCACGCGCATCCGGTGATGGTGAAAGCCGTGACGGAGCAGATTCAAACCCTCCACCATGTCTCTAACCTGTACTACGTGCCGCAACAGGGCGCTTTGGCAAAATGGCTAGTTGAGCATTCCTGTGCCGATCGCGTCTTTTTCTGCAACTCTGGAGCCGAAGCGAACGAAGGTGCCATCAAACTGGCGCGGAAATATGCTCATGAAGTGCGGCACATTGCTGATCCGGTCATCATTACGGCACACGCCAGCTTCCACGGACGCACACTAGCGACGGTCACTGCTACTGGTCAGCCGAAATATCAGAAAAGCTTCAGTCCGCTGGTGCCCGGTTTTCACTACGTCACCTACAACGATATTGCTGCTCTGGAAGCCGCGCTGGATGAAATTGACAGCGGCGAACCGCGTGTTGCTGCCATCATGATGGAAGCTCTACAAGGAGAGGGTGGAGTGCGTCCGGGCGATCGCGCCTACTTCCAACGAGTCCGAGAGCTTTGCGATGAGCGTGACATCCTGCTGATCCTGGACGAAGTGCAGGTCGGGATGGGTCGCTCTGGTCAGCTCTGGGGCTACGAAAATCTGGGCATTGAACCCGATATCTTTACCTCTGCAAAAGGCTTGGGTGGTGGTATTCCGATCGGTGCCATGCTCTGCAAATCCTTCTGCGATGTCTTTCAACCCGGCGATCACGCCAGCACCTTTGGCGGCAATCCCTTCGCCTGTGGTGTCGCGCTAGCGGTGTGCCAAACGATCGAACGCGAAAACCTGCTGGCAAATGTGCGCGATCGAGGTGAGCAATTGAGAGAGGGGTTAAGGGCGATCGCGCAAAAATTCCCGAATCACGTTGCCGAAGTACGCGGTTGGGGACTCATCAAC
>JACMKO010000098.1 GCA_014380065.1 Leptolyngbya sp. ES-bin-22
CTTCAGTGAAGGACACCCGCCCTTGGGGCGGTCACACTCATCAAGCCACCAGCTTCGCTGGGGGTGTCTGACTTATTCACCAGTAGGCTGAAAAAGATCTGGGATCGAGCCTGTTCCTTTAAAGCTTTACAGTAGCTTTACGGGTATGCCCACGTTTGTAAAGCAACGCTCTGGGAAACCCATCTTACGTAGAAGTGCCAGATTTGTGCCTTTACAACGCGACGTTGTCCACAAACCGTCGCATACCAAAGCCAAAAAGAGGCGCTACCGATCAATCAACGCCGCCGCCCTCAATCCCTCTCCCCAGTGGCGAGGGACGTTGCCTTTTGCTCCCTTCTCCTGCGGGAGAAGGGCTGGGGATGAGGGTCAAGGATCTGTAGCCTTTGCAATTTGATTTGCTATCAGACAACCCGTAAAAATTCTAAAGTAAACGTGGTTTGCTTGTTACTACAGCAACGCGAATGCTTGCACCGACATACTCTGCCAGTTTTCTCACCAGCGTTAAGCCAAGCCCTGTACCGCCATGTTTCCAGGGGTCGTTGTTGGGAATGCGGTAGAACTTGTCAAAGATGCGATCGCACTCAATGGTTGGAATTTCTGTGCCGGAGTTAGTGACGCAAATGGTTAAGGTAGTGATGGTAGCGTGTGCCGACAGAGTGATGGTTGCTCCAGCAGGGGTATATTTGCAAGCATTTTGCAGCAGCTCAGTCAGAATGCGTTTCAGGTAGGCGCGATCGCTCGTGAACGAGGGCAGTGTTTCAGGCAATTGGAGGATCAGTTGCTGCTGCTGCTTGCGAGTGTGCTCAAGAAAGGGTTCGGCAAGGTGGGCAAGAAAAGGCGTGAGCGCTTCCGCACGACGACCGATGCTAGCCTTACTCTCCCACCAGCCATGCACTGGCTCAGCCCATCAGCAACCTCTGCCTACTGGAGTTCGCAGCAGCAACGGCAAGCTGACCTGGAATGCTGCCACTTCAGAGATTCGAGGCTGGACGCTCTACCCACAAAATGGCAATACCTGGACGCTTCGTCAGATTCTCCCCGCTGCGATCACGACGACTGCCCTGCCATCAGGAACCTATGCCCTGTGAGCCGTTGGGCGATCGACCGTAGAAAGTAAAGGCGTTGTGGTCGGTGTGTGAGGGGGGCGATCGTCCCTTCACCTGACAGCGCGTTATCATCAGGTTGAAGTCGAGTTCCTAGTCGTATGGCTTAATTTGTGCGGCATTTTAAGACCAGCATTTTTCTGATCACCATAGTAGCGATCGCGCTGGCAGCGATTTTACTGGGGCGGGTTGATCTGACGCAACTTCAGGGATGGCTACAATCAACCGGCGGTTGGGCACCTGTTCTTTACATGCTGCTGTACACGATCGCCACTGTGTTGGTGCTGCCATCCACCCCGCTGAATTTACTGGGCGGTGCGCTGTTTGGACCCTGGTTGGGGACGTTGTGGGCAAGTGCTGGAGCGATGCTGGCGGCGATCGTCACCTTTGCTTTTACCCGCACGTTGGGACGCAAGGCAATCGCTCGCAAGCTTTCTGGTCGTTGGCAGACGTTAGATGCTGAAGTGCGACGCGGCGGACTGCCCTATATGATTGCCATTCGGCTTGTGCCGTTTATGCCCTACGGGTTGCTCAACTTTGCAGCGGGGCTAACCTCGGTAAGCTACCGAGACTATCTGCTCGGTACACTGTTAGGCACAACTCCTGGCATCTTACCTTATGTGTTGCTCGGCAGCTCTGGCTTGAGAGCAATACAGACGGGCGATCGGCTGCCCTTGGTGGGAGCTTTGGCGCTAACTGGTATTCTGATTGCAGGTTCAACCTGGTATCGTCGCCAACGATTGCAGCGCACCAAAGCCTCTCCGCCCGCTTCACCATCCGATTCTATTGATCCGCAAGATGAGTAATGGGCTTAAGACCAGGCGGTTGACCGCTAAAAGCTCACAGTCATCAGCGCTTCCTGATCAATCTAGCTGTCTCTACTTAGATACCCCATGCAGCCCACCTATTCCTTCATCGTGCCCGTCTTTAATGAGGAAGCCACCCTCATGGAACTCTATCGTCGCCTGAATGCGGTGATGGACAGCATGGACGGGACGGTGGAGTTGGTGCTGGTAGATGACGGGAGCCACGATCGCTCGCTGGCAATGATGCGTGACTTGCATGAGCATGATCGCCGCGTGTGTTACCTCAGCTTTGCCCGCAACTTTGGGCACCAGATTGCAGTGACAGCAGGGCTAAATTTTGCGCGGGGGCAGGCGATCGTAGTGCTGGATGCCGACTTGCAAGATCCACCGGAATTGATTCCTGAACTGGCAGACAAATGGCGACGGGGCTACGACGTGGTCTATGCCCAACGGGTGCAGCGCCATCAAGAAGGGTGGTTTAAGCGCTTGACAGCGTATCTGTTCTATCGGTTGCTGCGCCAGCTTGCCGATGTGGACATGCCCACCGACACAGGCGACTTTTGCCTGATGGATCGCCGGGTCGTGGATGCCCTCAACGCGATGCCAGAGCGCAACCGCTACATTCGAGGCTTGCGATCGTGGCTGGGCTTTCGGCAAATTGCCATTCCGTTTGAGCGGGACTCTCGCTTTGCGGGCGAAGTGAAGTATACCTTCCGTAAATCGCTGGCACTGGCGATCGATGGGCTAGTGTCGTTCTCTAAAGTACCGCTCCGCATCTCAACTTACGTGGGGCTGTTTGCGGCGATCGTCGCGATCGTCATGGCGATCCTGGTGCTTTACTGGCGCTTTTTCTCGCCCATTTCGCCTCTGACTGGGTTTGCGACGATCGCGGTTGCCATCTTTTTTCTAGGAGCCGTACAGCTTTTTAGCATTGGCATTTTAGGCGAATACATCGGGCGCATCTACGAAGAGGTCAAGAATCGCCCCGTTTACATCCTGGGAGAGGTCAGTGGCTTTGAGCCTAGCGTGACAACTCGGCACACGGCAACGAGCGTCATTAGAGAACCACACTTGCAACCCAGACGAAAAAGCCTTTAATGCCAAGCTTGCTAGATCCCGATGAAAAACCGTCATGAGGTTACATCACAGACAATAGGGATGTGCGTAAATAGAAACAGGCATTGCTAAACACAATGCCGATCGCTCATGGCAGCTTACGTCCTATATGGGTTAAACGCGGAAAATCCAGGGCTTCAAGCCTTAACGCACAGCAGGCAATTGCCTATCTGCGGCTTAGAAAGTTTAAACTGTAGAGCCTAACATTACAGGTCATCGTAGGGAGTGAAGGCGTGCCGAAATCCGCAAGATATTTATTAGTTGGATCGACTGAGGCTTACAGTGGCAAGTCGGCAACCGTACTTGGTCTGGCTCACCAGTTGAAAGGAAAGGGGCTGGATCTCGCTTATGGCAAGCCGTTGGGAACCTGCTGGAGCGGTGACGCTAATGAAGTCGAGGAGGATGTGCAGTTTGTTGCTAAGGTGCTTGACCTACCAGCCGATCGCCTACAGCCGACGATTTTAGCTCTAGATGAGCCAACCATTAAAAAGCGCATTGACGGAGACGATCGCGTTGATTATCCGCAGGCGCTCAAAAAATATCTCCAGATGCGCGGTCCTGATCTGGTGCTGCTAGAGGGTCCAGCCAATTTGGAAGAAGGCAGTTTGTTTGACCTCTCCTTGCGGCAAGTGGCTGAAGGCGTGAATGCCCGGATTTTGCTAGTCACCCGGTTTCACTCACTGCTGATTGTAGGAGCGCTGATTTCTGCCAGACGGCGCTTGGGCGATCGACTACTGGGCGTGCTGATTAACGACATTCCCGAAGACCGACTGGAGGAGGTGAAAACCACAGTTCAGCCTTATCTCGAAAAACGGGGCATTCCCATTTTTGGCTTGCTGCCCCGCAGTGCGCTCTTACGCAGCGTCAGTGTGAATGAACTGGTGAAGCAGTTGAAGGCAGAGGTGCTTTGCCGTGCCGATCGCCTAGATTTGATGGTCGAAAGCCTCAGCATCGGCGCGATGAACGTCAACTCAGCGCTGAAGTATTTACGCAAAGGTCGCAATATGGCAGTGGTGACGGGCGGCGATCGCACCGACATCCAGCTTGCTGCGCTGGAAACATCCACCCAATGCCTGATTCTCACCGGGCAAATGCCCCCATCTCCAGACATTATCAGCCGCGCCGACGATCTAGAAATCCCCATCCTGTCTGTTGACTTAGATACGCTATCGACTGTCGCCATTGTCGATCGTGCCTTTGGTCAGGTGCGCGTCAACGAACCCGTCAAGGTCGAATACATCTGTAACTCAATGGCAGAAAACTTTGATGTCGATCGGCTGATGGCAGAACTAGGGCTAGAACCTGCGGTGACGGCGTGAGAGTAAGAAGGCAGAAGGGAACCGGGGAAGCTTGTTTTAAGACCAAAACTCAAAACTCAAAACTCAAAACTCAAAACTCAATCCCTCACCGCCTCTGCACTGCCATCGTCACCAAACTAAACAACTCTTGCGGATCGCCTGTGCTGCCGAACGCGCCGTGCTGACGTGCTTCTGACTTCAGGCGCGGTTCACTAGAACTGCCGTAGATAATGACAGGCGTATTGACACCCAGGCGCTGTAGCTCCTGGAGTAGCGTATAGCCTGCCTGTGAGTTGCTTGACTGCCGCATGTCCGAGACGATCGCGTCATAAGGAATGATCCGAATTTTCTCCAACGCTTCCTGTACTGACGCACTCATCGTAAAGACGATACCCAAGGCTTCGAGCGAGCGAATGGCGTGTGCATTATCCGACGGATTATCATCAACCCAAAGCACAGACGCTCTGGCAAGCTGTTGGGCTATTTTGGGTTTCAGCGTCTGGCTGACTACAGTGGCAATTTCCTTGGCTTCCTCCTCGCCAGGAAGTTGGGGTTGCTCGTCAGTCGTAGCGCTAGACTTGAGCGCCGAGGCTGACCCCAACAGCACACCCGCTTCGATGCGCCGCTTTGCGGATGCTTCTAGCCCTGCGGCACCCGCCCTGAAGGTAAACTCACCCAGATTGCTCACAAAACTCCGTAGCGGCGCACCAAAGTAGATCAAGATAAACAAAATCAGCAGTTGCCAGCTTAACGCCTGAGCCAGCGAGACAAACACTTGCAGCAACTTGATCAGGTCGTCGATCGTCATCAGTTCGCTACCCTTTGGGGCGGTAGAGATAGCCGTTGCGTAACTGCACTGCCGGATGATTGGACAGGCGAATCAGGCTTTCATCGTGAGTCGTCACAATGACGGTAATGCCCACCGAGTTTAGCTTCTTGAGAATTTTGATCACCTGCCAGGAGTTGTCTGGATCAAGGTTTCCGGTGGGTTCATCAGCCAGGAGAATCGGTGGTGTGCCCACGATCGCGCGTGCAATGCTCACCCGCTGCTGTTCGCCGCCCGAAAGTTGGTCGGGGAAGCAGTCTGCCTTGTGTGTCAGACCCACCATTTTGAGCGCGGGTTGCAACCGACGATGAATTTCTTTGCGCGGCAAGCCCTGTGCCCACAGCACAAACGCCACATTTTCCAGCACAGTGCGACGCGGAATCAACTTGTAGTCCTGAAAGACAATGCCAATGCGACGGCGCAGTTGAGAAAGGCGATCGCCCCGCAAGGTAGACAAGGCACAGCCATCAACCAGCACGTCGCCTTCACTCGCATGTTCTTCCCCGTAGAGCATCTTCAGCAGCGTCGATTTGCCAGAGCCAGAAGGACCAGTCACGAACAAAAAAGCGCCCCGCTTGATCTCAAGGTTGACATTCACCAATGCCTTGCTGCCGTTCTCGTACGTCTTGCTGACTCCCCGCAACGACACGATCGCATCAGCCCCGATCGCTGGCGATGCCCTATCTGCCGTGCTAGAAGACTGACCGTTGACTACCTGGGTCATAACGATGACGATGCCTGAGGAACCCAACCCATTACAGCACATAAAGATGCGAGAGCGGGCTTTGAGCTTGATAATCTGCAAAAAGGAGGGTTGGGTTTTGAGTTTTGAGTTTTGGGTTTTGGGTTTTGAGTTTTGGGTTTTAAGTTTTGGGTTTTGAGTTTTGAGTTTTGAGTGTAAAACAAGCATCCCCAAATTCTTCTGCTCCCCTGCCTCCTACTCCCTACTTTCGCGTCAACCGATACACCACCGATCGCCACGCGAACTTGGGTAACGC
>JACMKO010000099.1 GCA_014380065.1 Leptolyngbya sp. ES-bin-22
GCGATTGGCTCTGTAGCCGTCGTGCTTTAGAGTTGGTCTGGAAAACCCCGTGACGTTCCGGCACAGACACTCTCGCCTCTCTTGATGGCGATTGCTCGTGCTGGATGACGTTGTTCATGAAGCGGATGCCAAAGGAGCTTGCGGCTGCATCAGCATCATTTTGTGTTGAGCGCATAGATGAGCGATCGTGCCACCTTCATTAGCAAAACTTAATACTTAATGTTATCTTTGTTAATATATGTTTTCCAAACCCCTTCGCAAGCAATCATCCCGGAAATCCAAATCATGCCTAAGATCCCACTTTTAACCGCTGTTCTTAAGCCCAACTTCGCCCCCAACTTCTTGTCGCAAACGTCTTTGGCAGTCCTGCGCGCCATTTTGGGGACTATGATCATTCACAACGGACTGGACAAGCTTGGTAACATTGAGAGCTTTGCCCAAGCCTATGTCGAGGTCATTGGCTTGCCCTTTCCGATCTTCTTCAGTTACGTTGCCGCTTTTACCGAACTGATTGGTGCGCCTCTACTCGCGCTTGGTCTGTTGACTCGCCCAGCGGCATTCGGTCTCTTCTCAACCATGTGCGTTGCAATCTACCACCACATTCTGGTAGCTGGCTTTAGCATTCCATATCTAGAATTGTCTGCCGTTTACGCTGCTTGCTTCTTGTTCTTTACAATCAACGGTGGCGGTCTGTTCTCTACGGATGCGCTGATTGTTGATCGACTAGATATAAACGCCTTTTCTGCCCAAGCGAAGCGCATTATGCGTCTAGAGAGTTCATATGAAGCTGTAAGCGTTGGCGAAAAGGTTAGTCTTTGAGGTCAAGCAGACGAAGCTCAGCGATCGACCATAGCTTGCATGACATTATTCAACCCCAGAGCTTGCTTTGGGGTTTTTGCTTGCATAGCTATCGCTCAGTGGCTCCACCGATTGGGCGCGAAGAAGACATAGCAGTAAAACTCTCATTAACTGTCCTCCTCACCCTTTTTAGGCAAAAGGGATTATGACTCAGAAATTCTGCAAGAATAGTCTTTGACAGGGAAGAGAGTGGATCTACTTAAAAAGATGCAGTTCTGTTTCTTCACATTTGTTTAAGATCGACGGTATTACTCAGATCTAACTGCTATCCCTTTGTGGTTTTCAGCTATGTACAGTCGCTTTACTGCCTCTCAAACTGTTGAAATGGTGGTTTCAGAGCAGCCAATTCCGATTCAGCACTACCTGCGCCAACCTCAGCGCCTTGTAAACGCTTTGGCAGCATTTAGCCAGATTGAGCAATTAACTGATGAAGTTTTTCGCTTGAAGATGCGTCCACTGAATTTTATGACGCTGACCATTCAGCCGATCGTGGATTTGCGAGTTTGGGCAGAGTCAGATGGCACAGTACATGTACAGTCTACAGGCTGCGAAATTCGAGGCGTTCAATACATCAATCAACGGTTTAAGTTAAACCTGGAAGGCACGCTTCAGCCCTTTCAAGCCGCTGGTGTAACCACCTTGAAGGGCAAGGCAAATTTGGTCGTGCAGGTCGATGTTCCCATGCCGATCGCGCTCGCCCCAAAGCCGATTCTTGAAGCAACGGGCAACGGTTTGCTTAAAAGCGTGCTGGTGACCGTCAAGCAGCGTTTGATGCACAACCTGTTGGTCGATTACCGCGCCTGGGCAGTGGCAGCACCGCTGCTGCCTGCCATCGCGAAGACTTCAATGCCCACCCATAGCCCACTCGCCTGATGCTAAAGCTCACTGTTGGCTTCTACAGCCAGACGGCACGGGCTGAACGATCGACGATGTAAACGCGATAGTCCGTGCGTTTGCAGGGCTAGCCGATGGGCAGGTGTACCATAGCCCTTATTGGAGACCAAATTGTAATGAGGATACTTGACCGCTAAGCGCGTCATCAACTCGTCACGCCAGACTTTCGCCAAAATGCTGGCAGAGGCGATTGCTAGCGATCGTTGGTCTCCTTTCACAAGCGTCTGCTGCGGTAATGGAAGCCCTGGAATTAACTGGTTGCCGTCTACCAGGCACAATTCTGGTGTCACGTCCAGCTTGAGTACAGCACGCTTCATCGCTAAAAGAGAGGCTTGGAGAATGTTCAAGCGATCGATTTCCCAGACAGATGCATAGCGTATCTGATACGCCACAACCCCAGCACGAATCTGCTTTGCCAAAGCGAGTCGACGTTCTGCTGACAGGAGCTTGCTGTCAGTCACACCTGCATCAGTAAGTTTGGTCACGGCATCGGCAGATAAAATCACGGCTGCCGCAACAACAGGACCAAACAAGGCACCCCGTCCCACCTCATCAACACCAGCGACTATGGTGCTTGAAGGGTAAACATGAACCCAGTCAGCCAGTGGTAGCTGCTGTATCTGAAGGCGGTCTTTGCGTGTCATGGTTGAAACAAGGCAGCGCTGACTACCACCGCCAATCTATGCATCCTCTCTTCCAAGTCCAAACGTTCTGCAAAGGCTGCGGTTGCGCACTTGAAGTTCACTGTAGCGATTCTAACCAACCGCTTAGTCTGACGTAGCTGCCGAAGAACGACGGCGACGACGGCGTGTAATCGGCGTACCGTTAGCGTCAACGGCATCTAAATCCGGTGTGTCCGCTGCTTCTAACCCCAAGTCTGAACGATCGTCGACCTCAGACTGAAACAGCTCAGGCTGGTCGATCATAGCAGGGGCAGGTTCTGGCTCTGGCTCCACATCGGGTTCAACAACCCGTTGTTTCGGTTTGGACGGCATCGCAACGGGTTCCAATTGCGAGGTTAGCGTCATTTGTTCGGGTTCTATTGTGGGTGCAGGAGCCTCTCCTGGTAAGACCACTGAAATAATCGCTGCTTTTGGGTTTTTTACGTCTTGATGGGACAGCACAAGTGGTGAAATCCCCATCCAGGCATAGACTTCTTGCTCTTCGGGGGTCATCTCGACCGCAATGATTTCTGGTGGCTCTTGCGGTAATCGCAATGATTCACGCCTCGATCGACCACGCCGCTCTTCGGGATAGCCCAACTCAGGGGTTGCCTCTAGTACATCAGTCGCATCACTTGCTGGTTCCAGTTCTTTGGTAGGAACGACCTCCCGGCTGGTCAACAACTCTGGCGCGGTGCCCTCACGACTGCTCCGCCCCCGACTCCCGCGACCCCGAGCCGGACGCTCTGGGCGATCAGAACGACTGATAAATGGCACATCTGCGGTCGAAACTGGCTCTCCATCAGCAATTGGGTCAAGCTTTAGCGTGGGGGCACTGGCATACGACGGACTCGCTGCCCGTCCATCTGCCCGTCCGTCTGCCCGTCCGTCTGCTCGTCCATCTGCTCGTCCATCTGCTCGTCCGTCCTCGCCAGGACGACGGCGGCGGCGACGACGATTATTGCCGCCAAGCTCCTGGTAGCTCGGATGATTAAGACCAAGCTCTTGCATCTCATCAGCATCTTCCGGGTCTTCGCTACGGTCTTCCCATGTTGGCTCTAGCGAACTGGCAACATTAGGCAACACTAGATCCCGTCCACGCCCACGACCCGTAATGCTGCGATCGGTGGTGCGCGATTCTCGCAGCGATACGGCCGCTGGACGTTCCACAACGTCGCCCTCTGTCGCATCATTCTCTCCGGGCAGATGTACTAAGTGCCCTAAACCACCGCAGGTAGAGCAGGCGCGACTAAAAATCTCGTAGATATTCTTGCCCTGGCGTTTACGCGTTAGCTCTACCAACCCAAGCTCAGTGAGTTGAGCAATCTGCGGTCGTGACTTGTCTGCTCTTAGCGCCTTGTTGAAATGCTCCAACACTTGCAGTTGGTCACGACGCTGATCCATGTCAATAAAATCGACAATGATAATGCCAGCGATGTTGCGGAGTCGAAGCTGGCGAGCAATTTCCGTGGCAGCTTCACAATTCGTCCAAAGCACGGTTTCGCGGGCAGTCGCAGAGCGTGTAAACGAGCCGGAGTTTACGTCAATCACGGTTAGGGCTTCCGTACGCTCAATGATGACATAGCCACCGGACGGCAAATCAGTACGCGGTTTGAGTGCCTCACGGATGGCAGCGTTGATGCGAAAATACTCCATGATAGGGGCACGCTCGCGATGGTGATCAATTAAGACCCCCCGTGGCAATTCACCACCGCCCCAGTTAGTTAACTGCTGCCTGACCCGTTTTAACCCGGTATGAGAATCCACAACAATCCGGTTCACGTCAGCACTATACACATCACGCAGCACCCGCTGAATAAAGTCATCATCCCGGTTCAGTAAAGCAGGAGCGCGCGTGTTGACCGCCTCTTCACGCACCGTTTCCCACTGCTTTTGCAGCGTTTCTAAATCCTCAATGATGGCATCTTCAGGCATGTTTTCTGCTTCGGTACGGACGACAATACCCATACCTGCGGGTTTAACCAGGATTGCTAAAGCCCGCAATCGATTGCGTTCATTCTCACTCCGAATGCGGCGAGAAAGATTGACTCCCTTGCCAGAGGGCATCAGCACCAGATAACGTCCTGGCAGCGAAATATTACCCGTTAATCGGGGTCCCTTATTCCCCGTTGGCTCCTTCATAATCTGTACCAGCACTTTTTGCTGGGGAGCCAACAACTCCGTAATGGAGCCAGCCATCCGGCGCAGTTTCAGTGGACCTAAATCAGTGACGTGGATAAACCCGTTGCGTTCACTGTCACCAATATTGACAAACGCAGCATCAATACCGGGTAGAACGTTCTCGACAATGCCGAGATAGACATCACTTACTTGATGGCTACCAGTGGCAACAATAAGCTCTTGAATCTGATCTTCCGAAAAAACGGCAGCAATCCGATGCTGCTCAGCGATAACGATTTGCTTAGACATTCAATTTCCTCAAGAGTTGGCGGCAGCGGGAGGAGGTCGGTTGGCAGTCCTCTCGCGTGTGCTCGTGCAGATGAGCCACTGCGTAGTGTGTAAGCTCTGAGATGACGCAGTGGCTGTGAAGCTGTTCCCGCTCTGAGGCAAAGCCGTCTCTAGCAGCCTCAGAATGGTAAATGATGGCGAAGACCACTGAATTAACGATCGATTGAAGCAAGCCTATACCTGTCTACTAGAGAAGGTATCGAACTTGATGAAAATAGACGGGAAGTCTGGTGGAGAGAACTGCATCCAGCACCAAGTGCTGGTTCACTTAGCGGTACCCCTAAGAGTCTTCAACCCGCAGCAGTCTCTGTTGAACTGAATTATAGCGTGTACAGATTTCTCTGCCACTAAAATTGAAGAATCAATCACTGAAGCAGTGAGCAGTGAGAACGTTTATAGGTTGAAGGAGGGGGTTTTAAGCTTGGACTACTTTGAAAGCGCAAACCGACCACGATCGTACCTGCTGCTGCCTTCGTCTAAGGCTTGGGTATTGCCAAAATGAGACGATCGCGGTGTACGTGCAAGAGCTGCAATTCCCGGTCTGAGGCTTGTTCCAACATGTAAATGACGTGATCGGGACGCAGCAATGTACCATCATTGCGATGGCTACCAATGTACCGAAGGGCGATCGACGCACCATCGACTAGAGCCTCAACATGCAAGCTCACCAGACGATCGCGCAGATTTACGTTCTGCGTTTTGCCTGACTTGGTGGTGTGCTCAAACCAGATCGCATCGCTGCGCTGGATATGATCTATCCATTGCTGCCATACCTGCTGAGACGGCTGTGTTGCGGTCTCTTCATCGACTGCAACCCCAACCGTAAGCACATACTCTGCCTGCTCTAACAGTTGAGTAGCGGCAGGTGCGCTGATAGCCACTGTCTCCACGCGATAGATGGGCATTTCAGCCGGCAGGTGCGCTGCTAGCCTTGACCGAAAGATGGTCAAATCCACGGCTTCAGTGAGTTCAAAATCAAAAATTTCGCCGGAGCTGGTGCAACCTAGCGGCAGCGCACTGGCAGGAATGATACGCGGTCCGGGATGAAAACCCCCAGTGAAGGCGATCGGTAAAGCAGCCCGTCGCACCACGCGATCGAACAAACGCACTAAATCAAGATGGCTCACCAACGCCATTTCACCATGTTTGCCCAACCAGACCCGCAGCCGCTGCACTCGCTGCTGATTCGGTACAAAATGACCCGCAAACGGTGGTATCGCAGGCGGTGGCACGACCACATTGTGCCCAAAGTCAGTGCTGCAAACGCCACAATGGGAGCAGCCTTCAAACGAGCAATCTGGTACGGTAGAAGCCTGTAACGCCCGCTGCAAGTCCTCTTTGAGCCACTGTTTATCGATACCTGTATCCAAATGATCCCAGGGGAGAACAGCGTCAAGAGCATTGGAGCCTGGAGCTTGAAGGTTGAAGGTTGAAGATTCTGGCTCCTGACACCCGTTGGCTAACGCTCTGGGAAGACTGACTCCTGAATCCGTAAACACATTCCACTCACCCTTCTCGACCTGGCGATATTTCCAATCCAGCCCTGATTCTGCGATCGCCTGTGTCCAGGCAGCAAACGCGCGATCGAGGCTTTCCCACCAGGCATCCATCCCAGCCCCCAGTTCCCACGCCCGCTGGATGACAGACGACAGGCGGCGATCGCCCCTGCCAACAAAATCTTCCATCGCTGAGAGTCGAACATCTGTAAAGTTGACCTTCAGCCCTCGAAGGTAACGAAATTCTTCTTTGAGCAGCCGTTGCTTGCGTGCAAATTCTACGGTTGAAACCGAATGCCACTGAAAAGGTGTGTGAGGCTTAGGCGTGAAATTAGAAATGGTGAGATTAAAGTGCAGCCTTTTCCTGCCTTTCGCGCTACATTCCTGTTGCAGCCAGCGCACGGTCTCGGCAATACCGACGACATCAGTATCCGTCTCGCCTGGAAGACCAATCATGAAATAAAGCTTGATCTTCTCCCAGCCTTGCCCCCAGGCAGTTTTAATGCCCCGTAAGAGTTCTTCGTTCGTCAAGCCCTTATTGATAATATCTCGCAACCGTTGAGTTCCAGCTTCGGGCGCGAACGTCAGACCCGACTGGCGTGTACCGCCCAGAATGTTCGCAATATTTTCGTCGAAGCGATCGACGCGTTGGCTAGGCAATTGCAGCGAAATGTTTTCATCTTTGAGACGGTTTTTAATCTCCATGCCCACAGCAGGCAAGGCAAGATAGTCTGAGCAGCTCAGCGACAGCAGCGAAAACTCGTTGTAGCCCGTCGCTCGCATACCTTGCTCGATCGCGTCCACCACCGCTGTTGGCTCCACATCCCGTGCAGGACGCGTCAGCATTCCAGGTTGGCAAAAGCGACAGCCCCGTGTACAGCCTCGACGAACCTCGACGGTCAGGCGATCGTGCACAGTTTCGACATACGGCACCAAACCAATAGAATAAGCTGGCATCGGAGTTGCGACTCGCCGCAAAATGCGAGCAGGCACATCGGGACGGTTTGGCTGTACTGAAGCATCAGCAGCCGCATCGTAAAACTGCGGTACGTAAACACCAGGGACTTGAGCTAGATCCAGCAAAAGTGCTTCCCGGCTCAGTCCGGCTGCTTTTCCCTCTTCCAAAACTAGTCCGATCTCTGGCAATAGTTCCTCGCCATCCCCCAGCGCAATGAAGTCAAAAAAGTCGGCATAGGGTTCTGGGTTAGACGTTGCCGTTTGTCCACCCGCAAAAACCAGCGGGTAGGCACCGAGAATCGAAGACTCTATTGCCGTTTGTGAAGCATCCGCAATGACTCTCTGCACCTCTGTGTCTCTGTGGTGTACCTGCTGTCGTTCTCTCCACGTCAGCGGTATATCAGCCAGTGCCAGCATCTCAAGAATGTTAGTTGCACCGAGTTCATAGCTGAGGCTAAAGCCCAGAATATCGAAGTCGCTTAGGGAGCGCCGTGACTCAACCGCAAACAGAGGCGTTTGGGTGGAGCGCAGCTTCATTGCCAGATCCGATCCAGGCAGGTAAGCGCGATCGCACAACTGACGGGGCTGAGCATTCAGGATGTTGTAAAGGATGATGTGCCCCAGGTTAGAAGCACCCACTTCATAAATCTCTGGATAGGTAAGCACCCAACGAACGGTTGCCGCATCCCAGGGTTTATGCACAGACCCCAATTCATTACCCAAGTACCGGGCAGGTTTCAAAATCTCTGGGGTCAGTAAAGCGTCAACAGCAACCGTCACAGCGAACTCCTTCCTACATCCAGTGCATCAATCAATCTCTGGCACTGGTTAGTATACCAATGTTACTCGGATTAACGGTTGCAAGGAGGAAGTGGTTTGACGTATGAAGCCACCAAACCCAACTAAACCGACTCAGATCCGCTGTCTACTCACTCGATCGAGTCGATCGCGGCTCAAACCATTGCTTCCGTCGGCGTGGAACGTCCTTCCAAAATCTCAAAGGCACGATCGAGCTGGGTTAATTCAAGAATGATCCGAACCGAATGCGAAACAGAGCAGAGGCTGAACCGCTTATTCAAACGCTGTGACATGCTTAACCCAGAAACCAGAGCCATCAGCCCATCACTATCGATTGACTCAACTTGAGCCATATCAACTAATAAGCCCGAATGCTGTTCAGATACGATCGCTGCATTCAACTGATGTTGAAACGTGATGACGTTCCCAGAATGAAGAGAACCAGAGGGTTGGATAACCGCAGTTTGAGGACGAACGAGGACATTCTGCATAAGTAAACCTTGACTGAGAGTAGTAACCAAGCGAATTTCAGCTCATGCAACCAACGATAGCCGTGGATTCTCGGTTATGCCCAACGTAAAACTCCCATTTCGCGGAAACTTCACGCACAGCCCTGAGTTAGTTAAAGTTCTCGCTAAGTAATTTCACCCAAATGTATGTAGAAATATAAAACTATCGTTGTCAGCATGGGGAACGACCCACGCTGACTCGCGTCAGTAGCATTCAAAGGTTATCTGCCAACCCTTGAGCTACTTCAGGGTGTCATCCAACGTGTCTTTTAGCACCGTTCGAGCGGCAAGATGGTTTCGAGTTGACGTTAAGATCTCCGCTTCGCGCTCCAACCGAACCGCTGTGTCCTGCATCTCTAGAAGCGCTTGCTGCTCATCAGCAACACCATAAAGATTGCTGGCAATCCAATAAGACAGATCGATCGGTAGGTCAGGCATTGTTTCAGGCAGTTCAATTTCTTGCCCAGTCAGCTTTGCCGAAAGGCGAACCACGTCTTGAAGTAACTGTGACACGCTGCTTGCCAATGGATCTAAGTCGTTTTCGGGTGGGTGATCTTCAATCCACTCTACCAGTCCAACACGGTAAGGCTTTTCGCGAACGTACTCTAGAACTCTGAAGCGCTGCTGCCCAAGCGTCAAAACTTTCATTCGATCGTCTGGCAAGCGCTGAAACTCAACAATCTCAGCACAACAGCCGATCGCAGCCGGTTTGCCCTGGGTCTGATCCCACATGACAACACCAAAGCGTCGATCGCCTTCCAGGATCGTGTTCATCATAATCCGGTAGCGAAACTCAAAAATATGGAGTGGCAGGGGTCGCCCTGGAAACAGAACCACTTCAGGCAAAGGAAAAAGAGGAAGCTCTCGAACCGCGATCGATGAAGAAGGTGCCATTGTTTATCAGGTTAGAGACAGTACTTCTTCGTCTACTGTACCGTATCTAAACTGAAGAGTGGCGGCAACAGGGCAATTCTTGCCAACTAAAACGGAGTATAAAATACATCAATACAAAAAGACTATTTGTGTAAATACGTAGTCGTTCACAAAGCGCAGCTTCCGAAAACGGGGTAGGTAAGCCCCACCCCATGCCCTTCTAGAGCTTAACTTCGATATCTACACCGGCTGGCAAGTCCAGCTTCATTAAAGCATCGATCGTCTTTGAGGAAGGCTGATAAATGTCAATGATGCGCTGATGAGTGCGGGTTTCAAAATGCTCACGCGAATCCTTGTCTACGTGGGGCGAACGAAGGACACAGTAAATGCGACGTCTGGTAGGGAGGGGGATCGGACCAACCGCAGTCGCATTAGTACGGTTTGCAGTGTCCACGATTTTTTCGCAGGATGTGTCGAGTAGGCGGCGATCAAAGGCTTTCAGTCGAATACGAATCTTTTGCTGCTGGATAGTTGCCATTGGAATAATTCTAAATTGTCAAGGTTCTGGTAGCTAGGAAGAGATTAGCGGTTAGCGGTTAGCTACTCCAGCAATCGCATTACTTAAAAAACAATCAGGTGTGGGGAGCGGTCAGCCTTAACCCGACCGCTCACACCAACCTACTTTAGGATCTTGGCGACAACGCCAGCTCCAACCGTACGCCCACCTTCACGGATTGCAAAGCGCATACCCTGTTCAATCGCGATCGGGTTGATGAGATCAACAGTCATTTTGATGCGATCGCCTGGCATTACCATTTCGGCTTCGTCACCTTCGTCGGTCGTGAAGTCGCTAATTGTGCCAGTCACGTCAGTCGTCCGCACATAGAATTGAGGGCGATAGCCAGGGAAAAATGGCGTATGACGACCACCTTCTTCCTTCTTCAGAATGTATACTTCAGACTCAAACTTTGTGTGAGGCGTAATCGATTTTGGCTTGGCAATAACCATGCCCCGCTCAATATCGTCTTTTTGTAGACCCCGCAGCAGCACACCCGCATTGTCGCCAGCCATGCCTTTTTCAAGACTCTTCTTGAACATTTCAATACCCGTTACTGTAGTAGAACGAGTGTCACGGATACCAACTAACTCAACTGTGTCGCCAACCTTGACTTCACCCCGCTCAATCCGACCTGTGGCAACTGTGCCCCGACCCGTGATCGAGAAAACATCTTCCACCGCCATCAAGAATGGCTTATCGATATCACGCTCTGGAGTAGGAATGTAAGAATCGACGTTATCCATGAGTTCATAGATTTTGTCAACCCACTCGTTTTCGCCACGCTTTGTTTTGGGGTTAGCGGACATCGCTTCTAGCGCTTGCAGCGCAGAGCCAGCTACGATCGGGATTTCGTCACCCGGGAAGTCATACGAACTCAGCAGTTCGCGAACTTCTAGCTCAACTAGCTCTAACAGCTCATCATCATCAACCATGTCTTTCTTGTTCAAAAAGACAACTAGCTGGGGAACACCAACCTGTTTCGCTAGAAGAATGTGCTCACGAGTTTGAGGCATGGGACCATCAGCCGCCGACACAACCAGGATGCCGCCATCCATTTGTGCGGCTCCAGTAATCATGTTCTTCACATAGTCGGCGTGCCCAGGGCAATCGACGTGTGCATAGTGGCGATCAGCCGTTTCATACTCAACGTGGGCAGTATTGATTGTGATACCCCGTGCTTTTTCCTCGGGTGCAGCATCAATTTCATCGTACTTTTTGGCTGCCGCCTGTCCCAGAGCCGCCAGCGTCATTGTAATTGCAGCCGTCAACGTCGTTTTACCGTGGTCAACATGACCAATAGTACCGATATTAACGTGGGGTTTATTCCGTTCAAACTTTGCGCGTGCCATGAGTTACTTATTCCTCTTCCTGATTATGCGTTCCCTTTACTTTTAGCAATGATCGTTTCAGCCACGCTGCGAGGCACCTCATCATAGTGGCTAAACTCCATTGTGAATATGCCCCGACCCTGAGTCATTGACC